>NZ_JBFBAZ010000044.1:0-62129 GCF_040682475.1 Hamadaea sp. NPDC051192 | reverse complement strand
CGCAACAGTCATGCCGAACCGAAACGCGACTTCGCCACCAAATCCAAGATCCGCTCACCCGATTACCTGGCCAACGTTTCCTGCTGAGCCACTAGGTAATGAAGTGCCCGACCGTCTGCGTGGGCGGGTGTTCGCGTTCCTGCAGACCGCCGTGCGGGTGTGCCTGATCGTGGCGATCTCGGCTTCGGGTGTTCTGGTCGGTGTCGGTTCGTCACGGCACTTCCGGATCGGGCCGGTGGGGGTCGAACTCTCCACCGCACGGGCGCTGCTGGCTGTTGCGGGCCTCTCTGGTGTCGGGCTGGGGATGGCGGCCTTTCGGCAGATGGACGACCGGCCGGGTGTGCCGCTGCTGCGCGACCTGTGGGCCGTGCTGCGCAGGAGGTCGCCGGACGCACCGGCAGGACTGTACGTCGTGATCTACGGACTAGATCCGCTGATGGCGACCGCCCATTACGGTGCGCTTGCCGCACGGCTGCGGCAGCTGGGCCTACCGGTACTGCTTGCCGGGTCGCCAGCCGATACGCGCATGATGCGGGCGGCGATGGCGCGAGGCGTTGTCGCTATCGCCGGTCTAGCCCTGCCACCGCCAGGATCCGGCACGGCCGCCGCCGGGGTGCCGGTGCCCGATGGCTGGACACCGCTTCAAGCGAAGCCCAGGCCAGACCTCACCGTGTTCCTGAGCCGGCAGCCCGCGCGGGAGCAGCTCTCGCGCGTCACGACGAACCCCGGTACTGAGCAGGTACTGGTCCTGGACAGCGGACACGATCCAGCTGAACTCGCCGTCGAGATCAGCGCCCGCGTTGTCGAGTTGCGGCGTGCCGCCAACTGTTCGCGGCGTGCGCGACAAGATCGTGAAGATGAGCCTCGTACAGGCTGAGGTTGGGAGGACCACCTGCCGTCCTTCGTTGTTGGTAGCGATTCGCGGACGTGGAGTCGCGACTGGTCCAGGTAAGAGATGCCGCGTTGCACGTGGGTGTGACGGGCCACGGGCCTGACATCGTCGTCCTGACCGGTGGACCTGGTTGCGTGCAGTACCTCGAACATGACGAGATCTCGCCGTTGGGCTACCGCGCTTGGTATCCCGAACCGCGCGGCGTCGGCCGCTCGGGCGGCGGCCCGCACACGATGGAAGAAGCAATCGCGGACCTCGAAGGCATCCGTGCGGCGGTCGGTGTCGCCAGCTGGATCGTGGTAGGGCACTCCTGGGGTTGTGAACTCGGTGTGCGCTACGCGGTCGAACCTCCGCAGGCGGTGACTGCGGTGGTCGGCATCGCCGGTACGGGTCCCCAGCGCGACCGCACCTGGTCCGCGGCGTACGAAGCCGGTAAGGCCACAGAACTTCCCGTCGACATCGACTGGGTGCCTGACGTGCACGCAGCCCTCATCGACTCTTTCACCGAATGGATACATCGACCCGATCTGTGGCGCGGCCTCGCGGACTGCGGGGTACCGATGCATTTCGTCGCCGCCGGGGACGACATCCGCCCGCCGTGGCCCCTAGCGCAACTTGCCGCGCTCGTTCCGCGCGGGAGGTTCTCCACCGTGCCAGGCGTACCGCATGACTTCTGGTTCACCCATCCCGAGGTGTGGACTGAGACCGTCACGAATGCCTGCACCGCTTCGTAACGGGCGCCCGTCACTACCGTTCACCACGGTGATCTACTAGTGCGTCTTCTTACTCTGGGTCGTCTGGTGCTCGATGATTTTCGTCGGCGTCACGCGGCATACGACCCGCGTCTCGTCCGGGCGCACCTTCCACGGCACGCCGTCGTATGCCCGCGACAGCTCGTCGATCAACTCGACACCACCCTCCTCCACCATCGACACCGTGCCCCGGATCTCGACGTAGAAGTACGGATCGCCCGGGTCGTACGCGCACAGGCTGATCTGCGGATTCCGCTCCATGTTGCGCGCCTTCAGCCGGCCCCGGATCGTCGAGAACAGCACGTCGTCGCCGTCCGTACGCACCCAGATCACGCTGGACTGCGGCGCGCCGCTCGGTCCGACCGTACTCAGGATCGCGAAGACCGGCTGGTTGAACAGCCGTCGCGCCTCGTCGCTCAGCTTGATCGTCACGCGGCCCAGCGTAGTCCGCTTCGGACCCCACCGGGCGCGGCCGCCTGTGAGCAGTCGGTGACCCCACCGCCGCCAGCAGAGGTGACGGCGATGGGGTCACTGCTCGGACGCTATTTCAGCGGCTGCCAGGCGGAAGGGTCGGCGGGATGGGCCAGCAGGGCGACATCGGCGTACGCGGCCGTCGCGTCGCCATGACCGTCGGGGTACCCCACTGCGGAACGCGTACCGCTGGCGCCAAAGACGATGACGGCCGTTCCGTCGGCCGCCCGCCACGCCGGGTGTCCGTTGACGGTCGTGTTGGGCTGCCCGTCGCGATCCTTGATCCGGCCCGACGGGTCGCCGGGGACGAGCATGACATCCACGAACAGGCCGACCTGGAGAAGGTCGTCGGTTGGCTTGACCACCGTTCCGGCCGGTGCGAGTTGGACGGTGGCCGACCATGCTTCGCCATGGTTTCCAGCTGTGCTGTAGATCTGGGTGCTCGTACGGGTCACCGTCATGCCTGCCAGCTTCCCGCTGAGCGTGAACGGCATACGCACCGTTTGGTCCTTCGTCAGCGTCACCGACTCCGCGACTCGGCGCGCCACCGCCGCCGCCTGCGCCGGGGTGGCACCCGCACTGCCCGCATAGGACACCCGAGCCCAGGCGTCCGGTGCGTATTGCCATCGGATCGCCGGGCAGGAGCCAGGAACCTTCGGGTCGGTGAGGCACTCGGCGGCGGCGCCGTTGACCGGCTCGGTGGGCTTGGCCACCGCGAAGCGCGGCAGGCCGAGCGCGCCATCGGAGAAGTCGGTAACGGGCCGTTTCCTCGCCAGCACGGTCACGACGAGGCCGATGTCCGGACCGCCGTTGACGTAGGCGGCGTCATGGCCGCCGAAGGTCTGCTCCCACGGTGTGATCTCGGCGTACTGAGCGCCGAGACCGGCCGGAATCCAGCCGACGTTCAGCGTGCGGCGCAGCGGATCGAACTTTACCGGGGCCTCGGTGGCCATCGACGAGTACGCGGCGACGAGAACGGGGTTGGGCGCCCCACCGGCGACCGGAGGCACGGGCTGATCCGGGCCGCTGCCCGGTTGCAACGCCGTGAACAATCCAACAGCTGCGGCTACGGTGACTGCCGCGAATCCAGCCACGGCTCGTCTGGCGGCTCGGATACGCCGGCCCTTGGCGATCATCCCGATGGTGTCCGGAGTGGAGGAAGGCGACGCGTAGCTGAGCGCTGCCCGCAGATCGTCAGTGGTCTTCATTCTTGTTCTCCCATCGGTGTCGGTGTGCTCAGCTCCGGCGAGATCCGCAGCTTGCCCAGGGCTCGGGCGCTTGTGCTCTTGACCGTGCCCGGCGCGATACCGAGCGTCTGGGCGATCTCGCTCTCGCTGAGCGCCTCGAAGTAGCGCAGAACCACGACGGCGCGTTCGCGCGCGGTAAGGGCGGCAAGCGACCGTTGGACGGCATCGCGGTCGACGACCCAGGCGGCCACGTCGGGCACCACGGATTCGGGGAGCTTCTCCGTTGGCCGCTCCCGTCCACCCCCTCGGCGCCACCAGTCGGTACGGGCGTTGCTCAGCGCGGCCCGGACGTACCCGATCGGGTTGTCCTGCCGGACCTTCGACCAGCGCAGGTAGGTGCGGATCAGGACGGTCTGGAGGAGATCCTCCGCGCGAGCACGGTCGCCGATCAGCAGGTCGGCGAGGTGTAGCAGCCGGCTGTGGTTGGCCTCCACGAACTCCGCGAACTCCTCTTCGGCGCCACGCCGACCTGCCCGCGCCAACACCGCTCCTCTCCTCTGGTTCACCGGCGGGGCCAACTGGCCCGGCGTCACCGGTCCGTTCCTTGGTGTGAAAGTTGCCCTGTCATGCCCCCGAAGACGCGAGACGGCAGCATCAGGTTCTGTGCGATGACCGGCCGCGTCATCAGTTCTCGCCGACGCGCCGCGTTGCTGGCTACTGGTCCGGTCGCCCACTCCGTCCGCGCTTAACCGGTACGCACACCGCGAGCCGCCCGGCAGAATATGCGCGGTGATCGTGGTTCAGCGAGTCGTCGTCCGGTGGGGTGCCGACGCGCGAGGCGCGGGGCGGGCTGACCGGCGTCGTCAGGTCGCCGACGTCTACCCGCTTCCGTCGTCGGCTACTGGAGACCAGTTCCTCGTCCATGAGGTACTGGCCGACGACGACGCCGACTATCAGCCGGTCTGCCGGACAATCGTCAGCGCTCAGGCGGGCGCGGGAGGCGGACTGCATCTCTCGCCGTCCGGCGACGGGATGAGGGTGGATCGGTTGCCGGGCGCGGACGCGTACCCCCGGATCGCGGCGACGCGACCGCCTGTTCACCCTGCGGCCCGGCCAGATCGGCCGGTACCGGGCGAACTTCCGCTTCACCGGCTGCACCTGCTCGGCTCGTTGGTGGTACGAGGCTTGGACGGTGCATGTCGCGTACGCGCCGGCGAAGCCCGAGTTGTTCCTGACCACCGTGTCCACCTGTACGGCGGCCGCCCCCGTCGTTCGGCGAGGCAGCAACTTATGCCGTGAACGGCGGCTCGCCGCGGTTATCCGTCGCAGAACGGGAACTCGAGAGCCGCCGGGTGGCAGGGAACCAGTATGGACAGAGACATTCGCGAGCGGATTCGGGACGGCGACGCGGACGCCTTCGCCGTGCTCTTCCGGGAACACGCCCGCGCCGTCTACAACCACTGTTTCCGGCTCGTCGGCGACTGGTCGGTGGCTGAGGACTGCACGTCGCTGGTGTTCCTGGAAGCCTGGCGGCTGCGGGCGAAGGTGGATCTCCGCGAGGGCAGCCTGCTGCCCTGGCTGCTCGGCGTCGCCACACACGTCCTGCACCGCCGACGCCGCGTAGCACGCCGTCACCACGCACTGATGGCACGGCTGCCGCATGAGCACACCGTGGCGGACTTCGCCGACGATCTGGTGGGCCGGCTGGCGGACGAACACCGTATCGCCGTGGTGCACCAGGTACTGCGGCAGCTGCCGCGGACCGACCGCGACGTGCTGGCGCTGTGCGTATGGGCGCAGCTGGACTACGCGGCGGCGGCCGAGGCGCTCGGCGGCGGCCAACGAGGTGCTGCGGAAGAAAGGCGTCCGGGCGTCGGTCCTCCTGCCCCAGAGCGACACGGCCTGCCCCGCCGCGGAACGCGCCGGGGTGACCCCGATCAGCTGGCAGAACGGCAGTTTCAGCACCGATCTGGTCGCCGCACCCGACTACGTCCAGGTCATCGCCACCAACGGCGTGGCCAATAAGGTACGCGTCAAGCCGAGCCTGATCCCCGCCGGACAGCGGATCATCATCGCGCCCGTCGTCAGCCCTGCCGGTCCGATGATCCAAATCAGCATCGCCCCGGAGCCCGGCCCCCGATGCGTCGTCGACATCAGTGCGGCGTGGTTCTCGTCGCAGCCGTCGCCGTCGGTCTCCCGAACGTAGCGATGCCGGGCACGGGTGGATGCCGGGTGATCGCCCGCATCCACCCATCGCTCGACGCGAATCGGTCAGATTTCGAGAAGCCCACACCGGCCGGCCGTGACTAGCGTGCCCTCAACGGCACGTCGCTGGACGAAAGGAGTGGGGCAATGCAAGAGAACAAGACGGTACGACAGATTCACCGCTGGTGCTCGGTCGCCTTCACCATCACTGTCATCATCGACTTCGTTGCCATCATGCTGGGCTATTACGACGACGAGTCGGCGCTGTGGGTGTTCTATCTGCCGTTGCCCCCGCTGGGCGTGCAATTGTTCACTGGGCTCTACCTGTTCGTCCTGCCCTACCTCGGCAGACGGCGTACGCCGCGACAGGCCGACACGGCGTGAAAGCCGCAATGACGTTGCCGGCCGAATAGACTGGTGATCGGCTTTCGACCTCGCCGACGAGAAGTGGAGAGCGATTCAGGATGGCAGACAAGCCTGCCGCTGAGCAGATCGACGACATCATCGCCGGCCTCGACGACTGGCGAGGCGAGACGCTCACCCGGCTTCGTTCATTGATCAACAAGGCCGACCCCGCCCTCGTCGAAGAGGTCAAATGGAAGATGCCCTCCAGGCCAGAGGGCATTCCGGTGTGGACCTACAACGGGATCGTCTGCATCATCGAGCCGTTCAAGCAGGCGGTGAAGCTGACCTTCTTCAAGGGCGCTCAGTTGGCGGACCCTGACAAGCTGTTCAACGCCCGCTTGAAGAGCAAAACGGACCGCGCGATCGACTTTCGCCAGGACTCTCCGATCGACGCGACCGCGGTGAAGGCGATGGTGCGTCAGGCGGTCGAATTGAACAAGCCGGCCTGACGTAGCGTCGCTGACCTGGCCTGTCACGGCTCGGAAGATTTTCTCGGCCAGGGTGTCGGATTCGCCGGACGCCGTTCGTAGCGTAGGTGAACACGGACACCGGGTCCGTCCGAGTAAGGGAGTCAACGTGCCCGAATACCTCATCTATTTCAATCAGCAGTGGGTGGGCGACCACTCCGAGGAGTGGTTCCGCGGGCGTGGGCCGCTGTCCAGGGCGGTCGTCGAGGAGATCAAGGCCGCCGGGGAGTACGTCTTCGCCGGGGGTCTGGAGGAGGAGGACGGCCCGGTCTTCAGCGCCGACGCGACGAGCGGCACGGTGCTGTTCTCCGACGGCCCCTACGTCGAGACCAAGGAGTTCCTCGGCGGGTTCACCATCGTGAACGTGGCCGACGAGGCGACTGCCAGGATGTGGGCCGGCAAGATCGCCGAGGCGTGCGGCTGGCCGCAGGAGGTTCGCCGATTCAAGCCGCGCCGCGAAGCCCAGGGCTGACATCGCGACGCCCCCTGGGCCGACCCTGGACGCAAGATACCGATACGACTCCGGGCACCCCGCCAGCCGCGGGGAGCCCGGAGTGTTGATCATCAGGCGATGCCTTCGAACTGCACCTGCGGATCGTTGTGGGCCGCGGTGCCCCAGACGGCGTCGTAGGCCGTCGAATCACCCGCCAGGTAGTAGCGGAACCAGTCGGTCAGCAGCCGCCGGGTGACCTGCAGCTGGGTGGCACGGCTGATCGAGCCGCTGTCGCAGAAGAGGCTGGAGCCGTCGATGAATCCGCAGTGGAACCCGCCGACGATGGTACGCAGCTGCTTCGGTGCCGCTTTGGCGTTGTAGACGGGCCGGGCGTTGCTGGAGATCGGCGCGATAGTGTCCGCCGAGCCGCCGACCAGCATCATCGGGGCGGTGACGGACGCGGCGGCGGTGACTGCCGAAGGGTTGGTCTCGGCGGCGGCGAGGTTGGCCACCGTCGTCACGGCGTGGTTTCGCGATCCCGCTAGCACGCTGGCGCCGGCGCCCATGGAGTGGCCGGACAGGCCCAGTTTCGCGGTGTTGATGTGGGCGTTGAACCGGGAACCGGTCGTGGTGTCTTGCACGACGAACCAGGTGAGCTGGGCGTTGAGGTCGTCGGCGAAGGCGCTGTGGCTGGGGAACAGGCCGCCTTGGGAGGTGGGCGCCCCGACGACGAAGCCCCACGAGGCGAGGTGCTGCAGGGTCGAGGCGTACTGGCTGACGCTTTGCAGGAAGCCGTGGCCGAAGGCGATCGCGGGGAAACGGCCGGGTGCAACGGCGGTGCCGGATCCGGCCGCGGTGGCCGGGTAGTAGATCCGGGCGCTGAAGGAGCGGCCGGCGGCGGAGACTGACTGGTCGACGTAGCCGACCGCGTAGGGCCCGGCGGCGGACGAGTCGGCGGCGTGGGCGGGTGCCGAAAGTCCGATGACAGGCAGGGCTGTCATGGCCAGGACGAGGATCGCTCGACGTAGCATGTGTGCTCCTCCGGTAGGGAAACGGTGTTCCTCTCAGTGGAACACCGTTTCCCTTATCGAAACAGGGAGCATATATGCCAATGTTTCGCTACATCAGGGGGCTTCAGAGAGCCCGGGCGAGCAGCTCCTTCATGATCTCGTTCGTGCCGCCGTAGATCTTTTGCGCGCGCGCGTCGGCGTACATGCGGGCGATGGGGTACTCGGTCATGTATCCGTATCCGCCGAAGAGCTGCAGACAGCGGTCGATGACGGTGCACTGCGACTCGGTCAGGTGGAACTTGGCCATCGCGGCGGTGGGCAGGTCGAGCTCCCCCGCGAGGTGCCGCTCGACGCAGTCGTCGAGGAAGGTTCGTCCGGTGCGTACCAGGGCGGCGCATTCGGCCAGGGTGAAGCGGGTGTTCTGCTGGGCGTACAACGGCTTGCCGAACGCATGCCGTTCTTTGGTGTAGGCGGTGGTGAGCGCGAGCGCGCGCTCCATCGCCGCGACCGCGCCGACGGCGATGACCAGGCGTTCCTGCGGCAGCTGCTGCATCATCTGGAAGAAGCCCTGGCCGGGTACGCCACCGAGGACGGCGTCGGCGGGCACGCGCAGGTCGTCGAAGAACAGTTCGGCCGTGTCGTTGGCCTGCAGGCCGATCTTGTGCAGGGTGCGGCCGCGCCGGAAACCGGGCGGGTCGTCGCGCAGGTCGCAGACCAGGAGCGAGATGCCGGCAGCGCCCTCGTCGCGGTCGGTCTTGACGGCGAGCAGAAGCAGATCGGCCAGGCGACCGTTGGTGATGAACGTCTTGGCGCCGTTGACGAGCAAGGCGTCGCCATCGGGCCTGGCCCAGGTGCGCATCGACTGGAGGTCGGAGCCACCGGACGGTTCGCTCATGGCGATCGCGCCGACGAGTTCCCCGCTGCACAGCCCGGGCAGGTAGGCGCGTTTCTGCTCGTCGGTTCCGTACGCGGTCAGGTAACCGGTGACGATACCGCTGTGCACGGCCAACCCTAGGCTGGCGTCTCCGGCGTACGTCTGCTGCTCGAACAGGACGGCCTCGTGGCTGAAGTCGCCGCCGCCACCGCCGAACTCCTCCGGTACGGACAGGCCGAGCAGGCCGAGGGCGCCGGCGTGGTGGTAGAGCGCCCGGTCGGTGTGCCCCTGCGCGGCGAACTCTTCTTCGCGAGGCATCACCTCCCGGGTGAAGAACGTGGCAACCGTCTCGGCCAGCGCGTGATGATCGGGGGTACGCCAGCGAGACTGGTAGCCGCCGAGCCCTGGAACCGTTGCGGGCATGGGACCTCCCAAAGTCTCAACCAGCTTTTCCAGTTGTTGGCAGATTGTCAATAGCGGTCTCGGTGATCAGCTGTACGCACGCGTCGGGGTCGTCGCCGAACGGCAGATGGCCGCAGCCAGGCAGGCGTACGTGACGCGCGGACGGCAGTGCGGCCGCGGCTCGCCCGGCCTGGCGTACCGGCAGTATCAGGTCCCGGCTCCCCCACACGATCGTGACCGGGATGCCCGCCAGCGCGGCGGGATCGCCGAACCGGTGCTGCGCGAACGCCGCCCGGGCCGCCCCGAAACCGGGTGCCGCCGCCAGCGCGCGAGCGTCGTCGAGTCCGGTCACCGGATCGATCCGGCTCGGCCGTCCGTAGAACAGTCCGAACAGGACGGTCCGGCCCGCCGCCGTCGCCGCGAGCCGTGGCAGCGACGGTCCGAGCACGCGGGCGAGGCGATGCCCCGTCTCGACCGACGCTTGACACCAGCGACGTCCCAGCGAACCCCAGAAACCGATGGGCGCGAACGCCGTCACCGACTGGGCGACGCCGCGCCTGCCCAGCTCCAGCGCGACGCCACCACCCAGCGAGCTACCGACGACATGGCAGGGTCGGCCCGCCAGCTCGGCGACGGCATCGGCGAAGGCCGCGACGTCCGCGCCGACGCCGACTGGCGAGCCGCCGAACCCGGGCAGGTCGACGGCGAGCACTTCGAAGCGGGACTCCAACGCGGGCAGGATGGGCCGCCACAGCTGCCAGGTGCCGCCGATGCCGTGGATCAGGACCAGCAGCTCACCCGAGCCGCCACGGTGATGCGAGAGCATCACGTCACGGTAGTTGTTGACAGGCCGACAACAACAGGGCACGGTTTCGGCATGTCCCCCGACGGCCGGACCACCGACTCCGAATTCGACTATGACGTGCTCGTCATCGGCTCGGGTTTCGGCGGCAGCGTCAGCGCGCTGCGGTTGACCGAGAAGGGCTACCGCGTCGGCGTACTGGAGACCGGCCGCCGGTTCGCCGACGCCGACTTCGCCAAGACGTCCTGGCGGCTGCGCGACTACCTGTTCGCCCCGGCGCTCGGCTGCTACGGCATCCTGCGGATGACCGTGCTGCCAGACGTTCTGGTGATGACGGGCGCGGGCGTCGGCGGCGGATCGCTCGGCTACGCCAACACCCTCTACCAGCCACCGGACGTGTTCTTCACCGACCCGCAGTGGGCGGGCATCACCGACTGGAAGCGCGAGCTTGCGCCGTACTACGACCAGGCCACCCGGATGCTCGGCGTCGCCACCAATCCGGTGGTCACACCGTCGGACGAAGTGCTGCGCGCCGTCGCCGACGACATGGGCGTCGGGCACACGTTCCGGCCGACTCCGGTCGGAGTCCTGTTCGGAGCCGCGCCGGGTCAGCCAGTGCCCGACCCGTACTTCGGCGGGGTCGGGCCGGCCCGGACGACCTGCACCTTCTGCGGGTCGTGCATGACCGGCTGCCGGGTCGGCGCCAAGAACACCACCGTCAAGAACTACCTCTACCTCGCCGAACAGGCCGGTGCCGAGGTACACCCGCTGACCACTGCGGTGTCGGTGGCCCCGCTTCCCACGGGCGGCTACGCGGTGCGCGCTGTGCGTACCAGTGGCAAACTCCGCAAGCAGTCTCGCACCTTCACCGCGGAGCAGGTGATCATGGCGGCGGGCGCGCTCGGCACGCAGCGGCTGCTGCACCACATGAAGCGCGCAGGCGCGCTGCCGCACCTGTCCGACCGGCTCGGTGAGCTGAGCCGTACCAACTCCGAGTCGATCCTCGGCCCGCGGACCCGTCGCGACGATCGGGACTTCAGCCACGGCGTGGCCATCACCTCGTCGTTCCATCCCGACCGTGACACTCATATCGAGCCGGTGCGCTACGGCCCCGGCAGCAACCTCCTCGGCCTGATGGCGGCAGTGCTGGTCGGCGACACCGGCCGGACGCCGCGCTGGCTGGCCGGTCTCGGCAGGACCCTGGCGAGCTGGCGGGACTGGCCCCGGCTGCTGTGGCCGCGCCGCTGGTCGCAGCAGACGATCGTGCTGCTGGCCATGCAACCCAAGGACAACTCCATCACGGTCCGCGGCAGGCGCGGCCCCTTCGGCGGCCAGCGCCTGACCAGCCGCCCGGGCATCGGCGACCCCGCGCCGCTGTTCATCCCCGTCGCGCACGAGGTCACCCGCCGCGTCGCCGAGAAGATCGACGGCGTGCCGATCGGGTCGGTCACCGAACTCGTGGGAAGGCCGGTCACCGGCCACTTCCTCGGCGGCGCTCCCATCGGCGTCGACGCCGCACACGGCGTCGTCGACGCGTACCATCGCGTCTTCGGCCACGCGGGTCTGCACATCGTCGACGGCGCTGTGGTGGCGGCCAACCTCGGGGTCAACCCCTCGCTGACCATCTGCGCGCTGGCGGAGCGGGCGCTGGCGATGTGGCCCAACAAGGGCGAGGCTGACGCGAGGCCCGCGCTCGGCGATGCCTACCAGCTTGTACGCGCGGTGCCGCCGATCGCGCCGGTGGTGCCCGACGCAGCTCCCGCGCGGCTTCAGCTGCCTGGCCACGGTGCCGTTACGTCATAATGGCTGATTGTGTCTGCCAGAAACACCGCGACCGCCCATGATGTGATGCCGCGTGGCCGCCGGCTGGAGCCCGACGCGCGGCGCGAACAGATCCTGGCCTGCGCGGTGCGGCTGTTCGGCGAGCGCCCGTACGCCGAGGTCAGCACGACCGACATCGGCAACGCCGCGGGCGTGGCCCGAGGCCTGATCAATCACTACTTCGGCACCAAGAAGGGCCTGTACCTGGAGTCGGTGCGGGTGCTGGTGACGATCCCGGCCGTCGCGGTCGAACAGCTCCCGCAGGGCGATCTGGCGACCCGCGTGGACGCCAGCGTGGCCTGGTTCCTCGACGTGGTGTCGCGGCACAGCCGATCGTGGCTGGCGGCGGTCGACGGCGGCGGGGTCGGCCGCGACCCCGACGTCGAGCGGGTGCTGGCGGAGGCGGACGAGGTCGCCGTCGACAGCATCCTGGTAGCGGTCGGGCTGGCCGAGTCGACGCGGACCGAGGTGCGGGCCATGATTCGGGCGTACTGCGGGCTCGCCAAAGCGACGGCGCGGGAGTGGCTGGAGCGCGGTGCCCTCGATCGCAAGCAGGCGCACCGGCTGCTCGCCACGACATTGGTCGCGCTAGTGGAGCAGGTCATCCCGCGCTAGTCCGCCCCCGACCCTATTGGCAGCCCGTCAACAAGCTGATACGGTCCGGCCGTGACACGGGTTGCCATCATCGGGGCCGGCTTCGGCGGCATCGCCGCGGCACACATGCTGCGCCAGGCCGGGTTCACGGACCTGGCCGTCTTCGACCGGGCCGACGACGTCGGCGGGGTGTGGCGCGACAACACCTATCCCGGGTGCGCCTGCGACATCCCGGCACCGCTGTACTCGTACTCGTTCGCGCTCAATCCAGATTGGACCCAGCGCTTCCCGCCGCAGTCCGAGATCCTCGCTTACCTGCGCCGATGCGTACGCGACTTCGGCCTGACGCCGCACCTGCGGCTCGGCCAGACGATCACCGACGCAGTGTGGACCGGAACGAGCTGGCGGCTCACCGCTGCCGACGGTCGCACCGAAGAGTTCGACGTCCTCATCCCGGCCCTGGGCCAGTTGTCGGAACCGATCGTGCCGAGGCTCGAAGGCACGGCCGACTTCGACGGGCAAGCGGTGCACACGGCCCAATGGAGCCCGGCGGTGGAGGTAGCCGGGCGGCGGGTCGGCGTGATCGGCACCGGGGCCAGCGCGATCCAGCTGGTGCCTGCGATCGCCGATGCTGCGGCGAGCGTGGTCGTATTCCAGCGCTCCGCTCCGTGGACACTGCCGAAACCCAACCGCCGCTACGGCCGGGTACGCCGGGCGATGAACCGGCGGCTGCCCGGACTGATGCGCGCATCGCGAGCGGGCACCTGGCTGCTGACGGTCGTCACCGGCAAGGCCGTCACCGGCAACCCGCTCGCCCGGTACGCGGTGGGCGCAGTCTCGCGTACGCAGCGATTCGTGCAGGCACGACAGTTGCGTACCCAGGTCAGACCCGAGTACGCGATGGGCTGCAAACGTGTGCTGTTCACCGGGGACTGGTTCCGCACCCTGCGCCGCCCCGATGTGCGGCTGGTCACCGCAGGGATCGAACGGCTGACGGCGACTGGCGTACGCACCACCGACGGCGTCGACCATCCGCTCGACCTGCTGGTCTACGGGACCGGCTTCGCCGCGACGGAGTTCCTGGCGTCGCTGCGGGTGTACGGGCGCGACGGGCGATCTCTGGCCGACGAGTGGCATGCGGGTGCGTACGCCCACCTCGGCATCGCGGTTCCCGGGTTTCCCAACCTGTTCCTGATGTACGGGCCCAACACCAACACAGGCAACACGTCGGTCGTGTACTTCCATGAGGCGCAGGCGCGCTACATCGTCCAAGCGGTACGGGCAGTGGACACGTCCGGCCCACTAGAGGTACGCGACGAGGTCGCGACGGCGTTCGACGCGGAGATGCAGCGCCGGCTGACCGGCAGCATCTGGTCGGGCTGCGAGAGCTGGTACCGCACCGGCACGGGCCGGATCGTCACCAACTGGCCCGGCTCGGCAGCCGAATACCGCTCCCGTACCCGCCGCTTCCTCGCCGCCGACTACACATCGCTGGAGCAAGCCCCGGTCGCACCATCACCGTCACCGGCGCGAACCTGAGCACCAGCCCCGACGCCTATTCGGCCGCGAGCCGGTCTGAGCCGAAGAGCATTCGAAAATCGGCGGCGGTCAGCGACAGCAGCGGTCGGCGTCCGGCCAGGAAACCCAGCGGGCCGTCGGCCGCGATCTGCCAGGTGAGGCGGGCCGGACCGCAGCGGGCGCGGGCGCGTACCGGAGTGGTCAACGCACGCCCGGCCAGCGCCTGAGTCACCTTGAACCCGATGGGCAGCCGCAGCGCCAGGCGCGACCGCCGGATCGTCCCCGTGGCTACCGCCTGTCCGTCGATGACGGCCGTGGCATCGGTCGCGGTCAGCTCGAATTCGGCCAGTTCCTTGGGTATGCCCCACAGCTCGCGGCCGCCGTCGCGCGAATCAGCGCTGTCGACCCAGATGTGGGTGATCGTGACGCGGGGCCGCAGCCCGGACCGCATCAGCACCGCGCACAGCAGCTCGCGATAGGTCATGTCCCCGCCGGGCTGGTAGTCCACCCAGGCGGTGCCGACCAGCGCGTACCGTCCGATGCGGACCAGCCGCACGGCGGCAGTCACCTCCGGCGGGATCGATGGCAGATCCGCGACCGGCACGAACCACACCGAGACGTGCAGCTGGCCGCGAAGCGACCACGGTTGCGGTGGATACGCCATCACGCCTCCCTCCGCTGTGCTCGGCCGAGGTGGGCACTCTACCGCTCTTGACCGCCTGCCAACAACGAGCGCAGCGAAGGGAGGGCAGTTCGATCAGCCGATCGGTGGCGCGAGGTATTCCAGCGCATAACCGTCGCCGGACGCGGTTACGCGGGCGATGCCAGGTGAGTCGAGGTGGGCGCCGGCCACGAAGTGGTGCGGTTGAGTCAATTGCCGGAGAAGAGTCGCTCGCGCGGCGCGCGCCTGTGACTGGTCACCGTCCCACTCCCAGGTCACGTTCGGCCGCTCGAATTGGAGCGTCGGAACGTGGACGGTGTCGCCCCAGACGAGAAGGCGGCCGATGCTGCTCCTCATCTCGTAGACGGTGTGACCAGGCGTGTGGCCCGGCGTCGGGATCGCAGTGGCCCAGTCGTTGATCGCGACCTTCTCCGACACCGGCACGACCCGATCACGGACCGGCTCGAGCCGCCCGGTGAACACCGAGGTATCGCTTGCACCGATCCACACGCGCTCGAGTTTGGGGAACGCCTCTGAACCGCCCGGCGCGATCAGTCCGCTCACGTGGTCTTCGTGATTGTGCGTGATCGCCACCTCGGTGATCTCCGCGCGATCGACTCCCGCCTCCTCGAGCGCGTCGTAGATCAGTCCCATCGTGGGGTCGTGCCAGTTGTCGGACGCACCGGTGTCGATGAGGACCGACCGCGCGCCGTCGGTGACGAAGAAGGCATTCACCGACAGCCGCAGGTTGCCGCCGACCAGCGGGACGGCGGCCGGCAGTTCGCCGAGCGCACGCCCGTCCTCGTCGCGGAGCCGTGTCGGCGGCATGTCGATGTACCCGTCCCGCAACGAGATCACCTGCAGATCGCCGAATTCGAACCTGGCGTGGTGTCGGCCACTCGAGATCAAACGCATGGAACCTCCATCGTGGTGGACGCATAATCAGAGCGTCTCCGATAGAAGACAGAATCTTCTTTAGAAGAAACCTTACACTATGGGCAGCGAGATACCCGACGATCGAGGAGCACGGTGGTCGAGCAAGACGGCAACGCGGCCGAACCACAGCACGGGGACGACTTGGCTGGCGCGTTCGGCAGTAACGTCCGGCGACGCCGCGAGGAGGCGGGCCTGACGCTGGAGCAACTGTCCACACAGTCGTCCGTCAGCCGGGCGATGCTGTCCAAGGTCGAACGCGGCGAGAAGAGCCCGACGATCGGCATCGCGTCACGGATCGCCCACGCGCTCGGTGCCTCACTCTCGGACCTGGTCGGCGCGCCGGCCGCTGCCACGCCTGGCGTGGCCATTGTGATGCGCAAGAACGATCGCCCCGTCTTCCGTGACCCGGAAACCGGCTTCGAGCGGCACATAGTGTCGGCCGCCCCGGGTGCCGGAGGGGCCGAGATGGTCGTCCATCACCTGCCCGCGCAGGTGTCCACCGGGCTGCTGCCCGCGTATCCCCCGGGCACGGAGAAGCAGCTCGTGGTGCTCGAGGGCACGCTCACCGTCGCGATCGGCGGGATCAGCGAGACCCTGAACACCGGCGACTCCCTGTTCTTCCAGGCCGACACGGACCACGGCTTCGCCAACCGAACGAACGCGCCTTGCGAATACATCATGGTCATCTCGCGCAGAACCTGATGGCCTCTCCCCCAGCCCCGAAGGACGACGCTCCTCCGGCGTGCGTGATCCATTAGGGTCCTCGGTCATGACGGCACAGGCCAACTTCGTCACGGTTCGCAATGGACACTGCCGGATCGCGCACCACAACACCGGCGCGTACGAGATCATGGAGGTCAGCGCGCTCGGTCCGCACGTCACTGGCAGATTCCTCGACGCTTGGCAGGAGCTCGACCCGTCCGACCAATGGAATGACGAACGCTGCTCCGAGGGAGGGCTGCTCGTCGACTACGACGCGAAGGTGCTGATCGTCTTCACGATCTACCGCTCGCGGGCGATGCGGGCCGCGTATCTGGCGTCCATGCCGCGCGTCTGGCCGGGATGGGAGATCCGGTGGGCGTACAACGGCGTCGCGGACTTGATCGCACACGTCGGCGGCGACGTTGCCGGCTGGCGTACTCCACGTGGCGGGCCTGAACAGCTCTATTCCGAGGCCCGGCCGGAGGGATCGACGGCGCCTCAATACTTGGTGACGGTCGGTACCTCGACCGCCTATGGTCTGTGGGATTGCACGGTCGACCCGTGGTGGGCCGGCCCCGACCTGCTATCCAGCCTTTGCGACGATGACCGCGTCGAGGGCACCTTCTCAGCGCCTACTGCCGGAATCCATTTGGATCCGGACCGCCGAGTCGCGGGCATCTGGACCACCGGCTGTCCCCTCTACGGCATTGCGGACGCCTGGCCCGAGCTATGGCCGGGATGGACCCTGGAACTCTGGGGCGACGACTACTCGTCACAGCTCCGTGCCTGCCCGCGCGTGAGTTTCACTGATGTCGACCTCGACCGCGGAACCGCAAGCCTCGTCGAACACGTCACGGCGACCTGGGCGTTCTACGTCGTCGAAGACTTCGCCGCGAACTGTGCCGAGACGTTCGGCGGCAAACCACAGCTGCTGGCAGTCCAGCGAGAGATGGGGTGGTTCCGCACCCTGGAACGCAGCGGCGTCACCCGCATTGACATGTCCACCGCCTTGAAAGCCATCATTGGCCCTGGGTCCCGTACCTTGCCCGTACCACCTGGGTTGTAGGAGTGTTGGACGAGGGGCGGGAGGTTGCGGTGTCGCAAGAGGAGCG
The DNA here is from genome assembly GCF_040682475.1 of Hamadaea sp. NPDC051192. NCBI lineage: Bacteria > Bacillati > Actinomycetota > Actinomycetes > Micromonosporales > Micromonosporaceae > Hamadaea > Hamadaea sp. NPDC051192. The sequence goes on along the minus strand of NZ_JBFBAZ010000044.1, from coordinate 44,885 downwards.
AGATGCCCGGCTGGGCCTGACCGGCCTGACCCCGGAGCAGCGCCGACAGCGGATCGCGGAGCTGGAGCGCGAGTTGGCCGAGCGGTACGCGGTGGCGAAGGCGAAACTGGCGGCCCGGCGGGCCCCGCGGCCGGAGCCCCCAGAGGCCTGAACGCGCTGATGTCTCGGCTGCGAGGGCCGAGACATCAGCGATCGTGCTGCCGAGCGGACGCCTGGCTGCGATCCTTGCGCGTCAGTAGAGCAGGAACGGCTGACGCTGCCGCTCGAACGCCGTCAGCTCGTCCGACCAGGCGCCGACGACGTCGTCCACGTCCGCGCCCGCGTCGATCATCGTGCGCAGCCGGGTCGAGCCGGTGAGCTTGTCGACCCAGTACGGGCGCACGGGATCGTAAGAGTCGTAGCGCCAGGCGAATGCCGGATACTTACGAGCTTCCACGAGCATCGCCACCGCGGTGCGGATCGGGTCGTACGCCGCCCGGTCGACGACCTTGACCTCGACGCCGGCGCAGAGCTGGTTGAGCATCGGCGGATGCTGACCGGCGATCGTCGGGACGAAGTACGCCTCCCGGAACCGCACGCCCGGCAGTTCGCGGGCGTTGAGCCGGTCGGACCAGTGGTAGTCGAAGTCGGTCGCCAGGCCGCCGATCAGCTCGAACGGGCGCGTCGTGCCGCGACCCTCGCTGATGGACGAGACGCCTTCGAACAGCCCGGTGCCCGGGTACACCAGGGCAGTGTCGGGGGTGGGCATGTTGGGGCTGGGCATGACCCAGGGCAGGTCCAGGTCCGCGGCGAACATCGTGCGCTTCCAGTGCCGCAGGGCCACCACCTCGAGGTCGACCGACCGTCCGGCCTCGGCTGGCAGGAACACGGCGTTGAAGTAGCGCGCGAGCTCGCCGACGGTCATGCCGTGCTGCTGCACGATCTCCTTCAGACCGACGCCCGAGGTGTACGGCGCCGTCATCAGCGGGCCGTATGCCTTGCCGCCGATGGGATTGGGCCGGTCGAGGACGACGTAGCGCAGGCCGAGCCGGGCCGCCACGACCATCGACGTGTACATCGTCCAGATGTAGGTGTAGAAGCGGACTCCCACGTCCTGGATGTCGAAGACGAGGGTGTCCACGTCGGCCGCGGTGAGCATCTGCGCCCATTTGGCCTGCGAGGCGCCGTAGGCGTCGTACACGGTGATACCGGTACGCGCGTCGATCCCGGTCCCCTCGCTGCCACCGGCCTGAGCCGAGCCGCGGAAGCCGTGCTCGGGCCCGAACGCGGCGAGGTGGCTCACGGAGCCGGATTCGTGGATGAGGTCGACGAGATGGCGGTAGTCGGAGTCGACGCCCGTCGGGTTGGACAGCACGCCCACCCTCCGGCCGGCGAGGGTCGCGAAGTCATCCGCGACCAGGCGGTCAAGTCCAGTGTCGACGCGGCGGGCCGGCGGTGCGGCGGCGGCTGGTGCGGCCGACGTCATCGCCGCGCCCAGGGCGCCTGCGGCACCGGTGGCGAGAAGAGTTCTGCGCTGCAAGGTTCCTCCTACCGGTCAGGCTGCGATCAGCGAAAGTTACCTACACGCATCCATCTGGTCAAGAAGCTAATCTTCATCGAGCCCGGCGGCGTCGACTGGAGCTTCGCCCTTCGGCGGTCCTCCTTCGCGACCTACCGTCGGCCCATCCATCCGGTTGCCGGGGTGGAGCCCAGCCGAATTCCACCGAGCAGGCGCCGGAACTCGTCTTCCCCCACCACAGCCCCGGCCTTTGCAGTGACTGTCACGCCGAAGCCACCGGGCAACGGAGCGTCGAGGATGAAGACGTCGCCATCCCGATGGGGCTTTGTGGGTTTCGAGAGGTAGGCGGCGTTGCCCTGGAACCGGATCGGCGTCCCTCCCGTTCCGCTGGTGCGCCACCTTTCGTAGCCGGGGCCATACCTGATCGCCAGGTCGTAGCCGGTCAGGATGAGCGACTCCTGCCAGCCCTGGTCAACCTGGGTCAGGCGGACCACTTGAGGCTGGACGGCGAGGGCGGGCGGCAGCCATTGGCAGAACAGCCCGCTCTCAAGGGCCGCAAAGTCGTCCGGCAGCACGGATTCGGCGACCCGCAAGGCGGTTGGCAGCGGCGCGACGGTGCCGAGTACGCGGACGGCCAGGCGCATGGAGTTCTCAGCGACCCAGGTGACGGTCCAGCCGGTCGCGCTTCGGGTCGCTGAGGCCGGCCGGTCGCCGACCCGGACGGACTGCGCCGGCCCGGCGGCGGAATACCCTAGGCCGGACAGTTCCTCGTCTGGCGGCAGGACGGCGAGTGTGACGCTAGGCGGCACGTCGTCGTCAAGCGTCGATCGGCTCGGGGCTGACCACTGTCGCTCCTGAAAAGCAGTCGTAAGCCCGGACACCATCGCGCAGCGAGAGGTCTCAGCGAACCCGTTGGGCAGCCACCCAGCCCGGAACGCCAAGGGCGTACGCCGGTTGCCATGGCCGGGAGCTGGATCGGGATCAGCCAGGTGCACGGGCGACCCCGGGATCGGTTGTTCCGGGTTCGACGCGGCCAAGCGGATCACGGTGGTGGGGACTGCCAGGCCTGCGGCGGCCACACCGGTGATCGCCAGCACGGTACGCCGTCGATGCAGCTGACGAGCGCGAGCCGTTGCACGGCGACGCACTCCTTCTGGCTGGGGTGCCTGGTCGGCGATCAGTTCCAGCGCGGCGCGAATCTGGTCATTCATGGGGAACTCCGTTCACGACGAGCGAGTCGGTGGCCAGGGCAATCCGCAGCGAGGCGACGGCACGGGAGCTGAGGCTTCGCACCGTGCCGGCACTGCACCCCAACAGGTTGGCGATGTCCGCGTCGCTGCGATCTTCGTAGAACCGCAAGGCGATGACGGCTCGCTGCCGCAGTGGCAACGCCGCCACCAGGGCCAGCAGCTCCCACCGTTGGACCACCTCGGTCGCCGGATCCGCGGCGATCGCGCTGTCGGGCTGGAGCGGGCTCGTTCGATGACGGCGCCAGCGCCGCCGCCACGACAAGAACTCGTTGAGGATCATCCGTTTCAGGTACGCCTCGGGCTGATCGGCCGCACTGATCCGGGCCCATCGGGTCTGCGCTCGGGCCAGTACCTCCTGCGTGACGTCCTGCGCCAGATGAGGGTCGCAGGTCACCACGGTCGCGTAGCGCAGCAGCGCCGGAAGGCGTTCAGTGAGGTACTCGTCGAAGGTCACGACTCCCGCTCTCGTTGACGCTGCGGCCGGCGATCGTGCCTACAACGTCGTCAGCGTCGCCGTTGTTGCACCGCGGAACGACTTTCTGAGAAAGAAGTGGGAGCCATGCCGGGTCAGGGCGACGGGAGCGCCGACCCGATGAGGTAGAACGCTGGTCAGAGCCAGCCCTGACGCCGGAACGAGCGGTAGAGGAACCCTGAAACCGCCAAGGACACCACCAGCGTCGCGGTCAGCGTGACGACGCCGTTCTTGCCGTGCAGGGCCGGGATGTCCTCACTCATCTGATACAAGCCGGCCACGAGTCCCCAGACGGCGGCGATCGCCGCCCAGGCCGCGATCTTGCGCATGTCGCTGTTCTGATCCACATCGATCTGGGCCAGATGAGCCTGCAGCATCGATCCGACCAGGTCGTCAAAGGAGATCACCTGGTCGACGACGCGCGACAGATGATCACTGAGGATCCGGAACTCATTGCGAGCGTCCGGGGGCACCATGGACACGTGGCCGGCCACGATCGACTCGACCGGGCGTTGCAGCGGCACCACGGCACGGCGGAGTTCCACGACCTCGCGCTTGAACCGGTAGATGCGCTGAGTCGAACTACGACGGCCGACGCCGTCGAACACGCTCTCCTCGAGGGCCTCGACGTCGCGGCCGACCTCCGTCGCGCAATCGATATAGGACTCCACCGCCCAGTCGAACAGCGCGTAGGCCACAGCCCATGGGCCGGCGGTCAGTACGGCAGGTTCTCCTTCCAACCTGTGCTGGACGCCCGGCAACGTCATCACTCTCCCGCCACCGCGTCGCAGCGTGATGACGTAATGCTGAGCCACGAAGAGCCACACCGTGCCGGTCTCCACCACATCGGAGAACTCGGTGAGTTCGCCATGCGGAACGTACCGGGCGATCTGCATCGAGCAGAGGACCATGGCCTCGTAGATCTCGACGCCGGGGCGACGCTCCCCATGCATGACATCCTCCACCGCCAGTTCGTGGAGGTCGAACGCCTGAGCGAGGTCCAGGATCTCGTCCGCACCCGGGTCTTGCAGGTCCACCCAGACGAACGCATGCGGCCGGCTGCGGGCGTGCGCCAACGCTTCGACGAACGTGCGGGGAAGCGGATCCCGCACGCCGCTGACATACAGGCCGCAGTCCACGACGCCACGCTCGGGCATCGCCGCCCCTCTCTCGCACTGGTAGACCAAAGAATAGACAAGTCCTTCCAGCGCAGGTCGCAGCGGCGAGGCCATGGGCGGCGATGATCCTCGCCGCCCACGGCCGCTTCTCCTACTGCGGGTTTCTGCTACTTCCTGATCTGGTACGCACCGATGATCGTCTGGGCGACCACCACGCCGGTCGCATCGCTGCCCTGGGCGCGCAGTGAGATCGTGCTGCCCGCCTTGTGCGGGAGGAACGCGTACCAGCGGGCACCGGCTTGCACGACCGGGACGGGCTTCCAGGTCTTGCCTGCGTCAGTGGAGTAGTCCACCGTCAGTTGCCGGAGCGGTGCCGCTCCGGAGCCGTACTGGACGACCGGCGTGACGGGCACCATCGCGACTGCCGCGGGCGCGGCCAGGCCGGTCCCGTCCACGTCCGGGCTGAAGGTCAGGCTGGTGACCGGCAAGGCGGTGACCGCAGATGCGTCGACGTGCGCTGACGTGAACGTCCAGCCGGCCATGACCTTCGGCGAGAACGGCACGTCACTGGTCACCTCGATGACCACACGGTAGGTCGCCCTCTCCGGCGGCACCTCGACGGTGAGGCCCGAATCGGTGGACTCGGCGATCTTCACCCCGTTGCGATAGAGCGTGGATTTCGCCGACGTTTGTGTCGAGGAGCCGAGATGCCCCGCCCCGTCACCGAACATTGACGGGGCCAGAACCAGCTCGTCGCCGCGCCGCTGCATGCTCACAAAACGCTCTGGGCTGGTTGGGAGGGTGGGTCCGAAGACGGGCGTGTTCCACGACTCGGAGATGGTGTGACCCGGGGTGAGGACGCGCCGGGGCCCGGTCAGGTAGGCGTACTGGCGGCCGTCCGGATCCGACCAGTCCTGCTCCTGGTACTCCTGCAGCCAGGCCGCGTCACCGTTGTAGTACAGGGTGCGCTGCAATGGTGCCCGGAAAAAGAGCCCGATCCCCCAGCCGGCGCCCCAGGTCGGATCGTCCACCGAGCTCGCGTAGCTGTAAGAGGCGGATTCCAGGCCCGGTGTCCGCCGATGATAGGTGGCATTGACGACAGCGAGGTCGCGCTTGGCCAGCTTCTTGTCGAGGCCGGTCGGGTAGCTTCCGGGGAAGAACCAGGCGAGGTTGTACATATTGGGCGCGTCGTAGAGGGTGCCGTCCGGGCCGGCCGTCGCCCAGACGTCGAGGACCGAGCTGCGAAGCCCGTCAACGGTCGAAGCACCGACCAGAGCACTGTAGAGAGACCAACCGTCGCCGAACATCGACAGGTCAACCCTGTTCCCGTTCGGGAAGGTGTACGCGGTCTCCAGGACGGTGTCCACCCTGAGCGCCGCCGCGTCGGGGACGCTGATCCGCAAGGGCTTCGCCGTACGCGCGTCGAACACGACGGTCATCGCGCGGTCGACCACCAGCGCCGGCCGAAGCAGCAGGGCGGCCGACGGCGTGCCGGAGTCGTCGGTGAGGTCGAACCAGCTGTCCGCGAAGTAGACGCCCTTGGGCAATCGCAGCGTCTGGGTCCCGACGCCGTACAGGACGTATTGGGCGTAGTCCTCCGAGGTCACGACCGTCTGGTGGGCGTCGTCCGGCGTACCGTCGCGCGAGATGTGCTCGAAGGTGACGTCGTAGCTCTCCACCTCCTTCTCCACGCCGTAGGGGACGCTGACACTCACCCCGGACGCGGTTCCGACAAGCTGGCCGGAGTAGAGGCCGTCGGGCACGTCGGCCCGGGTGTCGGCGGTGAAGGTCACGGATGCGGTGCCACCGGCGGGGACGGTCACGGTGGTCGCGCTGAGGGAGAACATCGCCAGGCCGGTGCCCCGGACGGCGAGCTGGAGCGTGACGTTGCTCGTCCCACTGTTGCGGTAGGTGACCGTCTTGGTCATCGGGGCATCATCGGCGTGCGGCCACGCGGCCCGACCGAAGCTGACCGATGGCGATTCCGCCGTGATCGTCTGCCCGATCGCACGGGCCACATCGACCCGGCCAGCCCCCTGACCGAACGCGGAAATCCCGTCCAGCGGCTTGGCCGAAGCCATCAAGGTCGCCTTCAACTGCGCCGGAGTCCACCGCGGATGTTCCTGCACCAGCAACGCCGCCGCGCCCACGGTATGCGGGGTCGCCATCGACGTGCCCGACAGGGTCGCATAAGGCTCACCGGGCGTGCACAGGAAACCCACCGAGCTGCACGCGGCCACGATGTCCACGCCGGGCGCGGAGATCTCCGGCTTGACCGCTGCGTCACCCACTCGCGGGCCCCGGCTGGAGAACCCCGCCAACTCATCGGTCTTACTGGTGGCGGCGACCGCCAACGCAGCGTCGGCGCTGGCCGGAGAGCCGACCATCCGGTCGCCAAGCTGGCCGTCGTTGCCCGCCGCGATCACGAACAACGTCCCGTACTGCGCGGTCAGGTCGTTGACCGCCTGCTCCAGTGGATCGACATCCGGAGTGTCCGGCCCGCCCAGGCTCAGATTGACCACGTCCGCGCCCTGCTCGGCTGCCCACTGCATGCCCGCCAGGATCCACGAATCGAAGCAGCCGATCTCGACACAGATCTTGCCGTCGAGCAGCTGTACGTCCGGGGCGACACCCTTGTACTTGCCGCCCGACGCCGCACCACTACCCGCGATCGTCGACGCGACATGCGTACCGTGCCCGACGTGGTCACGGCTGTCCTCGTCCGGATACTCCGCCGCGAAGTTCTGCCGTGCGATCACCTTCCCCGCCAGATCCGGGTGGGTCTCGTCGATGCCGGTGTCGAGAACGGCCACCTTCACACCCGCCCCGGTGTAGCCGGCCTGCCAGGCCGTGGGCGCCCCGATCAACGGGACGCTGACGTCCAGCGTCGGCTTGCGTACGCCATCGAGCCAGATCTTCGCCGTGGCCAGCGGCTGAGCGGCGAGCCGCGAGTCGGAGCCCGTCAGGCCCTTCCACAGGGTGCCGAGTCTGCCCTTGTCGGCCCGCCCGGCCGAGCCGTGCACGGCCTTGAGCGAGCGGGTCAGCTTCAGACCGCTGTCGGCCGGCGGCGCGGACTTGGCCGTCACGATCAGCGGCAGATCGGCCCGGCGATCGTCGTAACCGAACTGGATCAACGCGGTGACGTCGAACAACCGCGAGTCCAGCCGGCCAGCCGCCAGCAACGGACGGGCATCGGACGGAATGACGTGCAGATGACCTTTCACCTTGTAGCTCGCGAACGTGATGCGATCGCGGCCCGGCCCACGGACCAGGCTCATCCGCCCGGAGTCGGCGACGCGCAGGACGTCGCCCGTGATCAGCGTGACGATGTGAGCCCGGCCCGCAAGTACAGCCTGGCCGACTCCCTCGATTTCGACGGGCGGAGTTGATCTGATCGATCCCGGTGGCGCTGACCCGGCGGGTACGCCGCCGACCAGCACCGCGAGCGCGAGGGCGGCGAAACCGGCCAGCGCGCGGGTGTACCTGTGAACGGTCCAAGACATGGCGAGTTCGATCCTTTCGATCAGCGGACGCCAACCGATGCCAGCGGCGTCACGCAGCGATTCGGGGACTCGCGCAGCAGGCGATCAGCGTCGACTCACCCTGCTACGTGCCACGTACTACGTGCGACGTAGTACGTGGCACGTAGTATTACCATCCACAATGGGCATGTCAAGGAGAGCGTGACTGGAGATCGTGTTGCTGGACGACGAACTGCTGGCTCGGATTCGAGCTGAGGCACCACCTGGCCGGCTGATGCCACCGGCCCCGACAGAGGCGGTCACGGAGTTCGAGGCAGCCATCGGCTTTCCGATGCCACCACTACTCAGACGCCTCTACCTGGAGGTGTCCGACGGCTGTTTCGGCCGGTGGTGGAGCGCCCTTCCGCTCACCGACGAAACCTTGACCAAGAACGGATACCTGGAACCTGAGCTGATGCCGGATACCTATGCGCGATGGCAGCAACGCTCCGCGTGCCCAACCTCGGTGGTACCGCTGCTGACTGGGGGATGCGCAATCTGGTCGCTGGTCGACTTCGGTACGGCGGAGGGTCGGATGTGGGGTTGGGACCCCAACGTGCGATGTGAAGCCCATGCGATCTTTCCGGAGAAGTTCACTCTCGCTGACCGGCTGACCGGATGGCTCGACGACACCGACGAGTTCCCCGAGCCACCCGACTTCACCGACTGCGCAGCCTGCTCACGTTTCTGGCCTAAACCGGACCCCTGGTGGCCGGCGCCCCGCGGTGGCGCTGATCAATAAGGTCTGACTTCCGTCCACCGGCGGGCAAGTGGAGCGGTTCAGCAGCAGGGCGCCTTCTGCGCCAGCGTCAGCAATGCGGAGGACGCCGCGGAGGCCGTCACCGGCTCTGCCGAAGCGATCGGAGCCGGCTCGAAGAACGGCTGGTTCGGGTGTGCGGCGGGCACGCGCCCCTTGGGCTCCTCCCATTCCTCCTGCCGCCCGAGCGCGGTGAGGTCGAGGAGCGTATAGGTTCCCGGCTCGGTGCCGCGCCCGAACGCCGAGTACGTGTGGAAGACCTGGTCGCCGTCGCGCAGGAAGCAGCTGACTCCGGCCATCTCACGCGGCTCGTCGACGATCCAGCCCAGTCCCGCCGTGCGCAGTTCGCTCTCGCCACGGTAGTTGTACTGCATCGCACCCTTGGCGGGGTCGATCGTCACGCCGTAGTCGTAGTTGAAGTCGTTGCCGTACGAGGAGTACCACCGGAATGTCCAGCCGCGACGGAGGCGATAGTCCGCCAGCTTGGCCAGCGGCGCGCGGGAGACGGCCGCGAACGCGGTCTCCCGGGCCGCGAGGTGGCGCAGCAGACCGTCATTGATCTCGTCGAGGCCGGCGGTGCAGCCGGGACAGGCCTCCGTCCAGGCCGGGTCGAACATCACGTGCTGCAGCACCAGCTGCTGCTTTCCGGCGAACATGTCGATCAGGCGGACGCCGCCGTCCGGTCCGTCGAAGAGGTAGTCCTTTTCGACGCGCACCATCGGCAGCCGCCGCCGGTCGGCGTTGAGCGCGTCCCGCTGCCGCGTCACTTCTTTCTCGCGGGCCAGCAGGTCGACGCGAGCGGCCAGCCACTCGTCCCGGGTCACGATCTCAGGCAAGCTCATCGGGTCCTCCACGCGTGATCCGCCGGCGGCTTTCGCCGGCCTCACTCTCACGACGATCGAGTACGCACAGACCGGACAGGCCGCCGAAGATTTTTTGTCGCAGAACCCCGAGCGCTACACGCACACCCAGCAGTAGAGCCGATTGCCGGCTGCGGCCGCTGTGCGTGCCAGCAAGGCCAGCTGCCGCAGGAAGTGCGCCAGGATCTCCGGCTCGCCGTTACCCCAGAATTCGTCGGTCTGCGACCACGGAACGGCAACCGCGTCGAGTTGCTGCTCCGTGGTCGCCGACAGGACGGCTTGCAGCTCATCGGTCAGGGTCAGCACAAGCCGCTCGCCCTCGTCCCGGATGGCCACCGCTTTGCCTGACCTTGCCCGCGAGAAGATCGCATCGGTGCTGGTTCCGGTGAGGAGCTGCTCCAGCGTCGCCATCTGCACGACCGGATCGATGCCCTTGACGCAGAGCACGTCAAGCCCGTGCTCGGACAGCCGGACCTTGGGCATCATGAGCCGCCGCATCGCCGCACGATCGTTGGCTCGGAGGGCGGCTTGCAGCTCGGCAGAGGACGGCTCGGCGCCGCCCGGGCCGCCCGGCAGGTCGATCGTCGCCGCAGCCGCGTCGTCGGTCGGTGCCGCGAAAAAGTCGTAGAGCACTCCCATGGCCGGGATCATGCAACACGGGCCTGACAGTTCGGATCAGCTCGGATCAGCGCTTCTCATACATCTGCGGGGGATACCAGGTCTCGGTCTGCAGGGGTGCGTCGTCGGTCAGACGGTTGGAGACGAGCCGGCGGCTGAGGTGGCCGCCGTGGTGGCCGTGCTGCGCGTAGTGATCCAGCAGCAGGCTGTGCCCCAGGTCGTTGTTCAGGTCGCGCCAGACCGTGTGCAGATGCTGGCCGGGTGACACGGCGTTGTCGGCCTCCACCAGCAGGCCCGAGGTCGAGATCCGGTAGTAGTAGGCGGTGTCGGCCCCGGTGCCACCGGCCCAGGCGAAGGTCAGCTGGTCGGGCCGCTCGGCGAGGACCTGGTCGCGGTACTGGGCCGCGATGGGCTCGCAACTGGTGTCGATGTAACGCATCAGGAGGTCGCGTACGGCCCGCAGGTGGTCGCCGTCGAGGTCGGCGCCGCTCACGCCGGACGGGGCGGCTTTCACGAAGCGCAGCTTCTCCCGGTCGTCGTCGGTGATGGTGTAGCCGGGGATGCCCAGATCCACGTTGTCCGGCCACTCCTCGGCCCCGACCTTGGGGACCTGCCGGGTGACGCAGTCCGCCGGTGCCACGTCGTGGACGATCGCCCGCGTACGCAGGTCGGCCGGCAGCGAGTGCAGGAGATCCAGGGCCATCCGGCAGTTCTCGCCGAGCGGGTCGAGTACGCCGGCCGGGATCGGCATGGCACCCATGGCCAGCGGCGTCACCGTGAGGTACCGCTGCGCCACGATGGTGAAGCTGAGCGACAGGTGGTGGCCGGTGACGCGCCAGCCCCAGGTGTCCTCGAACGCGGGACGGCCGAAGAAGCTGAACCAGTAGGCGTCGGGGTCGCGGAAGTCCCCGGCGATGACGCCGAAGCGACGGTCGACGGCCTCCAGCTCGCGCAGCATGTTCTCGGTCGCCATGACCGACAGTGCCTGGCTGTAGCCGCGCAGGCTCAGCCCGGTCTTGAGCAAGGTGTGGGCGATCGTCCGCTGGTGGCGGTCGAGGGCGTACAACGGGACGCCGACGCGGTCGGGCCTGGGGATGAAGTCCCAGTCGACGCGCCGCGGGTCGGCCATGTCCGGCACGACTGCCTGCGTACGCAGCTCGGGGCTCAGCGAGTTCAGCAGCGCCCAGGTCGCGAACAGCATCTGGCGGATCGTGTCGCGGGCCTCATAGTTCATCGGTGTCACCTCGGTCGTGCTCATGCGAACGGGTTGGGGGTGAGGGTGTACTTCGTCTGGAGGTATTCGTGGATGCCCTCGTCGCCGCCTTCGCGACCGAGCCCGGACAGCTGCCAGCCGCCGAACGGGGCGGCGGCGTTGGACACCGCGCCGACATTGAGACCCATCATTCCGGTACGCAGTCGCTCGATCATTCGCTGGCCGCGGGCCATCGACTCGGTGTAGACGTAGGAGACCAGCCCGTATTCGGTGTCGTTGGCCAGCGCCACGGCCTCGTCCTCGTCGTCGAAGGAGACGATGCCGATGACGGGGCCGAAGATCTCCTCCCGCAGCAGGGCGCTCCCGCTGGGTACGTCGGCCAGCACGGTCGGGGCGAAGAAGGTGCCGGGCCCGTCGATGCGCGTACCACCGGTGTGCACGCTGGCACCGCGGCCGATGGCGTCGCCGACCAGCTGTTCGACCTTGGCGATCGCCTTGTCGTCGATGAGCGGGCCGATGGTGACGCCGGGTTCCGTACCGCGGCCGACCCGCAGTTCGCGGACCCGCTGGGTGAGGCGGCGGGTGAAGTCCTTGGCGACGCTGCGTTGCACGAGGAAGCGGTTGGCCGCGGTGCAGGCCTGGCCGATGTTGCGGAACTTGGCAAGCAGCGCGCCGTCGACGGCCTTGTCCAGGTCGGCGTCGTCGAAGACGACGAAGGGCGCGTTGCCGCCCAGCTCCATGGAGGTACGCAGGACGCCGGTGGCAGCTTGGGCGAGCAGGTGCCGGCCCACCGGGGTGGATCCGGTGAAGGAGAGCTTGCGCAGGCGGGAGTCGGCGATGACGGCTTGCGACATCGGACCCGGGTCGCCGGTCGTCACGACGTTGACCACGCCCGGTGGCAGCCCGGCCTCCTCCAGCAGCTGCGCCAGGTAGGTGGTGGTCAGCGGGGCCAGCGCGGCGGGTTTGATCACGACGGTGCAGCCGGCGGCCAGCGCGGGCGCGATCTTCCTCGTCGCCATCGCGAGCGGGAAGTTCCAGGGGGTGATCAGGTAGCAGGGGCCGACCGGGTGTTGGGTCACGATCATCCGGCCGGTGCCTTCGGGGTTGGCGCCGTAGCGGCCGGGCACGTGCGCGGCGATCTCGCTGAACCAGCGCAGGAACTCGCCCCCGTAGACGACCTCGCCGCGAGCCTCGGCCAGGGGCTTACCCATCTCCAGCGTCATCAGCAGCGCGAATTGCTCGCTGCGGAGCATCAGCAGGTCGAAGGTGCGCCGCAGAATCTCGGCCCGCGTACGCGACGACGTGGCCGCCCATGCGTCGGCGGCGTCGCAGGCCGCGTCCAGGGCAGCGAGGCCGTCGGGGATTCCCGCGCTGGCCACTGTCTTGATGACGCGGCCGGTGGCGGGGTCGTGCACGTCGACGGTCGCGCCGTCGGCGGCCGGCCGCCAGTGGCCGCCGATCAGCAGTCCGTCGCGTACGGAGTCGAGGAGGGCGGCCTCGTTCATGACTCCTCCCCCACAGCCGGCTCACCGAGCACGGCCATCAGTTCGCAGTGGACCAGCGCGCCGCCGTCGAGCCGCGCGGCGATCACCTGGCGGGCCGGACGCGACTGCGGGTCGGGGAACATGGCTGTCCACTGCCGGTTCAGCGGCTCCCGGTCGGCGGGGTCGGCCAGGTGGAACGTCATCTTCACGATGTCGTCGGTCGTCGCCCCGGCCGCTGCCATCAGGGCCTCGACGTGGCCGAACACGTTGGCGCACTGCTCGTCGAGGGTGGCGGGCATCTGCTGGGTGGCGGGGTCTCGGCCGGTCAGCGCCCCGGAGACCAGGATCGGGCCGACCTGGCTGGCCACTGGAATCGGGTTGGCGTGCCGGAATCCCGGCAGATAAATGCTTCTGCGTCGCGCCATGGTTCACGGCTCCGCGACGATGCGGTTCTCGATGGCGCCCAAGCCGTCGATCTCGGCGCGTACGACGTCACCGGCTTGCAGGAAGGTGCGGGTAGGCGCGCCGATGCCGGACGGAGTACCGGTGGCCAGGATGTCCCCGGGCATCAGGGTGAACACCTGCGTCAGGTACGCGATCTGCTCGAAGACGTTGTAGATCATGTCGTCGGTCGTGGCGTCCTGGCGTACCTGGCCGTTGACGGTCAGCCGCATGCGCAGGCCGTGCGGGTCGGCGATCTCGTCGTCGGTGGTCAGCCACGGTCCGAGCGGGCCGTGGGTGTCGAACGACTTGCCGAGGGTGAAGGTGGGCGAGCGCTTCTGCAGCCAGTCGCGTACGGAGACGTCGTTGGCCACGAGGTAGCCGGCGATCACCTCGCGGGCTCGGTCAGCCGGGACGTTCTTGCAGCGCCGGCCGATCACGACGGCCAGCTCGATCTCGTAGTCGAGTTCGTCGGAGATCGCGGGTTTGACGACCGGATCGTGCGGGCCGACGATGCAGCTGACCTGCTTGTTGAACCACAGTTGGCTGGTGGGGATCGGGATGCCCGCTTGCCGCGCCTCCTCGGCGTGCTCGCGGTAGTTCATGCCGATGCCGAGATATTTCTGCGGGTCGTCGATCGGCGCTTCGAGGACGACGTCGGCCAGCGCGTGGCGTACGCCGTGCGCCGCGAGGATCTGGGGCCGCAGCTCGGTCAGATCGGGCAGGATGGCCCGCAGCGACGTTCCGACGAGGTCGGAGATGTCGGTGAGCTGGTCATCGTCGACGCGACCGAGGCGGGTGGGGCCGTCTGGCCGGTGGAACCGCGCGATCTTCACGTGTTGTCCTTGTCGTTGTCCGTACGCGCGGCGAGGCTGGCCCGCTCGGCTTCGGTCGGCGGCCAGACGTGCTGCCCGTCGGGGGTCATCTGGAAGCTGACGAACCGCCATCGGTCGTCTTCGCAGCGGCGCAGGACCTGGATCGCGGGCCCGGCGACGGTGCGTTCGCCGCCGTCGGGGTTGCGCAGCCGGTTGACCAGCCGTCCGGTGACGACGGCGACATCGCCGATCAGCCGGATCACCAGCTCACCGCGCGTCATATCCAGGTACGCCTGCCGCGTCGCGACGTGTTCGAGCAGCTGGGCCTTGTCGTGGGTGAGCCCCGGTGCGTGGGTGTGCAGCAGCGAATCGTCGAAGAGATCGGCGAGCGCGTCGAGGTCCACCGCGAGCAGGGCCTGCTGCCGTCTAGCCTCGACGGCGAGGATCTCGGCTCGGGTCGCCTCGTCGGCGAGGACAACTGGATGCGTACTCATCTCACCTCCTCGTCACCGGTTGGCGTGCTCGGTCCGGAAGCCGGTGGCGGCGCCGGCTTCGTAGCCGGGCCGCGGCTGGCCGACCAAGGCGTGGTACTTACTGAAGATCGCGTCGGCTTCGCTGAGCGGCAGGACGTCCTCGATGTCGGTGAACCGCTCGCCGCCGGTACGGTCCTCCACCATTCGCCGGATGACCTCGTAGCCTTCGCCGCGGTGCGCCATCACGATGCGGTTGACCGCCGCCAGCCGCTCGCTTTCGAAGGCCTGCAGGGCGGTGGGGACGTCGTCGATGGTGGCGAGTTTGGCGGCGAGCACGGCGCCGTCGACGATCGCCTGGCAGGCGCCGTTGCCGCCGCGCGGATACATCGCGTGCGCCGCGTCGCCGATGAGCACCACTCGGCCATCGATCCACGTTTCCAGCGGCTCATGCCGGATCAGCGGGAACAGGTAGACCTCGCGGGCATCGCGCATCATCTGCTGCACATCGAGGTACGGCAGGTCGCACTGGTCGTAGTAGGGCAGGATCTCCTCGACCGTGCCGAGCTGGTTCCAGTCCTCGACCGACTCCTCACGGGTCGCCTCGACCACCCAGTTCACCAGGACCTTGCCGGTGCCCTCGAAGTTCTCGGCGATGGGGTAGACGATCATGCTGGAGGTCTGCGGCGCGCCGATGTGCAGGATGGTCCCGCCGCTGCCGAACGGCTTCATCAGGGTCGTGCCACGCCACATCGTGATGCCGGAGTACACCGGTTCGGCGTGCTCGGGATGCATCTGCTGGCGTACCACTGATTTGATGCCGTCGGCGGCGACGACCAGGTCCGCGGTGGCCTGGAAGTCGTTGCCCGCCAGGTCGCGCAGGTCGAGCGTGACCTGGTCGTCGTGGTTGGTGTAGCCCAGGCACCGCACGCCCTGCACCACGCTGTCGGCTCCGAGGCGCGCGACGACGGTGCGGTAGAGCAGCATCTGGAGGTAGCCGCGGTGCACGAACCGCTGCTCGTGCAGATATCCCATATGGACGCCGCACAGCTCGGCGTAGATCTCCTGGCCGTACTTGTTGAAGAAGATCGAGTCCTTGGCGTCGACGGAGATCGCGCGGAACTCCTCCAGCAGGCCCAGTTCCTCGATCTCCTTGGAGCCGTAGACCTTGACGTCGATGCCGACGCCCAGCGGCTTCAGCTCAGGCACGGTTTCGTAGATGCGGGGGCGGAAGCCCTGCTGGTGCAGGCGTAGCGCGGCGGCGAGCCCGGCCGGGCCGGCGCCGATGACGGCGATGTCGAGCGAGGCGTCAGTCATGGGATCGGTCATTTCCTTGCGGGGTCAGGAAGTCGAGGAATTGCGGGTCAGGAAGTCGAGGAACTGCGGGTCAGGAAGTCGAGGAACTGGGAGGTCGCCTGTGCGGCCCGGGCGGCGCTGCGCGGCGAATAGGCGGCCACGTCGGAAGCCGCCGCCGGATCGGTGAAGGCGTGTCTGGTGTGCCCGTAGAGGTGGACCTGCCAGTCCACTCCGGCGTCGGTGAGCGCCGACTGCACTGACGCCAGCCGCTGGGCTGGGGCCATGGGATCCTCGGCGCCGGTGCAGATCAGTACGCTGGCCGAGCCTGCCCGGCTCCAGTCGTCGCCGAGCAGGTCCAGGCCGCCGTGCAGGCTGACGATTCCGGCCACGTGGGCTCCGCTGCGCAGGTATTCCAATGCGGACGTGCCGCCGAAGCAGTAGCCCAGCAGGCACAGCGGGCGGCCGGCGTACTCGGGTCGGCTGGTCATGGCCTCGTGGGCGGCGGCGATGCGGGCGATCCACCGGCCGCGGTCGGCAGCCATGCCCTTGATCAGCGGTCCGGTCTCAGCACCGGAAGCCGGCTGGAACCGGTCGCCCCACACGTCTGCGACGAACACCGGGCGGCCTTCGCGGGCGAGGTCGTGGGCGATGCCGATCATCCGCTCGCTGACCCCGAACGCGTCGTGGATCAGCAGGATCGCCGGGGACGGTGTGGCGTACGCGGGCGCGCAGAGGTAGCCGAGCATGCGTACGCCGTCGTGCCAGTATTCGACATCCCGCGTGACCAGGTCTTTCATGGTTGGCTGTTCCCTTCGCCGGCGATCGCGGGGCGGTACGCCGGCTTGTTGCGCGGTGGTGACCCAGATGTGTCGGCCCCGTGTCCACCGGACCGTACGTGAAATCATGTACGATTTCAAGTACGACTTGACAAGCCCAAGATTGGGACTTGCGTCACGACGCCAGCCGTGTATGGTTTCGCCAAAGTAAATCGCATATCACTTCGTACACGATTTCGGTGCGGCGTAGCTGACGCTGGACGCCGAGTACGACAGGAGCGTCCCCTCGCATGTCAGAAACCTCGCAAACACTCCCCTCGGCCGTACCGGACGCCGCACCGAATCAGGCCGCGGCTACGCCCGCCTCGGTGCGTACCGGACCCGGCTGGTTCGCCCGCCTCGCGGTCGTCGGGGTCTGGGTCCTGCTCGCGGCGCTGTTCGCGGTCCTGGTGCCCGAGACCTTCCTGACCGAGGGCACCTTCCGGGTGGTGTTCGGCAGCCAGCAGGCCCTGGTCTTCCTGACCGCGGCCCTGCTCTGCACGATCGTCGTCGGCGAGTTCGTCGACATGTCGGTGGCGTCGAACTTCGGCCTCGCCGCGATGCTGGTCGCCGTCCTGACCGTCAATCACCAGTGGAACGTGTGGGCGGCCACCGCCGTGGCCGTCGCCGTCTCCCTCGCGGTCGGCGCCGTCAACGGCTGGCTCGTGGTCAAGGTCGGCGTCAACACCATCGTCGTCACCCTCGGCATGGGCACCTTCCTGCTCGGCATCGCCCTGTGGCTGGGCGACCTGATGCCCGTCAGCGGCCTGCCCTCGTCGTTCAAGCACATCTCGCTGCAGCCGGTCCTCGGCCTGCCGATCAGCTTCTTCTACGGCCTGGCGCTGATGGGCGGCTTCGCCTACCTGCTGCGCTATACGCCGCTGGGCCGCAACATGCGCTTCGTCGGGGAGAACCGCGAGGTCAGCCGGCTAGCCGGCATCCGGGTGGCCCGCGTACGGCTCGGCGCGTTCACCATCGCCGGGCTCATCGCCGGCATCGGCGGCGTGCTCTCGGCCGCCGCCACCGGCGGGTTCGACCCCAACGTCTCGCAGAGCTACCTCCTGCCCATCTTCGCGGCGACCTTCCTGGGAACCGCGGTCCTCCAGCCCGGCCGGTTCAACCCGCTCGGCACGCTGATCGCCGTCTACTTCCTGGCGACCGGCGTACTGGGCCTGCAACTGCTCGGCGCGACCTCCTGGGTCTCCAACGTCTTCTACGGCGGCGTCCTGGTCGTCGCGGTCACCCTCTCCACCGTGCTGCACGGCCGGTCCCGGTAACCCGGCCGCCGCAGTCGCCCTCGCCCTCATCCCGTACCCATCAGGGAGGCCCTTTCCATGAGATACACCCGTCTCGCTCCCACCAGCCGCGCCGCGCACTCCTTCGCCGCCGTCGCCACGGTCGCGGTGCTCGCCGCGTCGCTGACGGCCTGCTCGGACTCCGCCGACCCGGCCGCGCCGACCGAGACCACGGCGGCCAATTCCGCGCTGGCCGGCGAGGTCACCGCGCTCAGCCAGGCGCAACAGGCCTACACCGTCCCCACGGAGACGCTGCCCGACGTCTCGTCGCTGGCGGGCAAGACCGTCTATTACATTCCGGTCACCGCGCAGTCGCCGCAGTTCGCCGTCACCCAGAAGGCGCTGACGGCGGCGCTCACCGCGGTCGGCGTCAAGATCCAGGTCTGTGACGGCAAGGCGACGCCGACCGACATCAGCGCCTGCGTCAACCAGGCCGTCAACGCCCGCGCCGGCGCGATCATCACCGACGCGATCCCCTACGGCCTGGCCGCCAACGCCTTCGACGCCGCGCAGACCGCCGGTGTTCCGCTGGTCAACACCAACCAGCTGCCCAACCAGAACAAGCCCGCCTCCAAGACCTTGGCGTACATCCCGGCCAGCGGCGCGGCCATGCAGGTGGCGCTCGCCAAGTGGGTGACGCTCAACTCGAACGGCAACGGCCGGGTGCTGATCAACCAGGGCACCGACGGACCTGCGCCGGCCGTGTTCGTCGCCGCGGGCAAGGAGACCTACGCCAGGACTGCCCCGGCTGCAAGATCACCGTCAATGAGATCTCGTCGGCCAACTTCTCCCTGATCGCGCCGTCGACCAGCGCGGCGCTGCTCAAGGACCCCAACATCGGCTACGTCGTCTCCCAGTTCGAGCAGTACCTCCAGCCCACGCAGACCGGCGTGCAGCAGACCAGCCGCACCGACATCAAAGGCCTGACCGGCTCGGTCCAACTCAGCGGTCTCAAGGCGCTCAAGTCCGGCGACTTCTTGTACGCGGCCGCCGGGCAGGCGTCGGCGTACCAGGGGTGGGTGGACGCCGACGTGGCGATCCGCCTCATGCTCGGCGCTTCGGTGCCGCAGTACACGATTCCCGTGCGGCTGTTCACTCGCGACACCATCGCCGGAGTGAACTTGACCGCGGAGGCGGAGGCCTCGGGCGAGTGGTACGGGCCGGCGACCTTCACCGACGGCTTCAAGAAGAGCTGGGGATTGTCTTGATCAGCCCCGAAACGACGCCGGTGCGGGACGAGACTCCCGCGCCGGCGCCACCCCGCCTGTCCCTCGACCACATGTCGATCACCTTCGGGCGCACCCGGGTGCTGCACGACGTCGCGTTCGACGTGGCGCCCGGCGAGATCCATGCGCTCATCGGCCAGAACGGTTCGGGCAAGTCCACGGTCGCCAAGATTCTGACCGGCCTGTACGCACCGGACACCGGAACGCAGATTACGGTGGACGGCCGGCCGATGACCCTGCCCGTACGCCCGCAGGAATGCCGGGCGCGGGGCGTCGCCGTCGTCCACCAAAGCCTCGGCCTGGTCGGCGACGCCACCGTCCTGGAGAACATCCGGGTCGGCCGCGTACGCGGTTCCCGGTGGCTGCGCCGCATCGACTGGGCGCACGAGCGGGCGGCAGCGGAGGCGGTCTTCGAACGGCTCGGCCGCCGCATCGCGCTGGACAGTCCGGTATCCGCACTGCGCGAGGACGAACGCGCGACCGTCGCCATCGCCCGGGCCCTGCAGGACTTCCAGCCCGGCAGCGGGCTCATCATCTTCGACGAGTCCACCCGGGCGCTGGGCCGGCAGGCGCTGGAGCAGTTCTTCCTCATGCTCGACGGCATCGTCGCGACCGGCACCGCGGCGCTGCTGATCACGCATCGGCTCGAAGAGGTCATCGAAGCCGCCGACCGAGTGACCGTGCTGCGCGACGGGCGTACGGTGGTCGCCGGCCGCCAGGTCGAGGGCCTGGACAAGGCCGGTCTCGCGGCATTGATGCTCGGCCGTACCGCCGACGACCTGGCCGAGCGCCGCCCGAGCGCACCTGCCCTGTCCGGCGAGCCAGTACGCGTGAAGTCGCTGGGCGGGCTGCGCGTCAAGGACCTCTCCCTGGACGTACGCCCAGGGGAAGTGGTCGGGCTGACCGGATTGGGCGGCTCGGGCTATGACGACGTCCTCTATCTGCTCGGCGGGATCACCCGCGCCGACCGCGGAACCGTCACCCTGCCGCAGGGCGATGTGGACGTTCCCGCGCTCACGCCCGCCAAGGCGATCAGCGCCGGACTGGCGCTGGTGCCCGAGGGCCGCGAGACCGCGGGTCTGGCCGCCGGGATGAGCCTGGCCGAGAACCTCGCCCTGCCGCAGACCTGTACGCGGCCAGGAATCCGTCCGCTGAACGCGGCGTCGGAACTGGCGCTGGCGAACCGGTGGATCGAGCAGCTCGACATCCGCCCGCCGCGTCCGCACGCCGAGATCCGCACCTTCTCCGGCGGCAACCAGCAGAAGGTGTTGCTGGCCAAATGGCTGGCCACCGGGCCGAGCCTGCTGTTGCTGCACGAGCCGACCCAGGCCGTGGACGTCGGGGCCCGGCACACGATCGTCGAGGCGATCCGGTCCGCCGCCGCGTCGGAGGGGCGCGCCGTCCTAGTGGCCAGTTCCGATGAGAATGAGCTGGCTCTGCTCTGCGACCGGCTGCTGATCTTCCGCGACGGCGCCGTCTGCGACGAGCTGGCGGGCGACCTCACCCCGGACTTGATCGTTAAGACCATCTATGCCAAGAGCGCACAGGTCCGGCTGCGCTCTCGGATGCCCACCGAATCCTGATCCCCGCCGCGCGAGAGCCACACCGCACGAGAAGCGAAAGAGAGAAAGCGCAATGCCCGTAGTCGACATCAACATCCACCACCTCCCCGAGGATCTGTTCACCAACCCGAAGATCCTCAACGGCTTCCTGAACAGCGCCCCCCGTGGCTTCGGCGAGATCGCCAGCGTCACGACCCTCGACGACGGGCGGCACCAGCTGATCCTCGAGAAGCCGGCCGGCTACCAGAACCTCAACTACGTCGAAGGCGACTACTCCGCCGAGGCCAAGCTCGCCGCGATGGACGACGCCGGCGTCGACTACGGCGTCCTGCGCGTACCGGTGTGGCAGGAGTGGCTGGACCTGGACACGTGCCGGGCGGTGAACGACAACGCGTACGACATCGTCCAGCGCTCCAGCGGGCGGCTATTCTCCACCGCCTGCGTACCGCCGTGGGGCGGCAAGGAGAACATCTACGAACTTGAGCGCTGCGTCAACGAGCTCGGGGTCGTCGGTGTCCAGCTGGCCTGCCACTACGGCCAGCTCTACCTCGACGACGCGGTGTTCGAGCCCTACCTGAAGGTCATCGAGCGGATGGACCTGCCCGTGATCGTCCACCACACCCCGTTGCCGGTGGAGTGGCGGTCGGTCATCGACTATCAGAACCTGCGCCGGGAGTACGGCCGGGTCGTCGACCAGGCCACGGCGGTCGGCCGTGAGCTGTTCAGCGGCATGTTCGACCGGATGCCGGGCCTGCGCTTCATCCACACGATGCTGGGCGGCAACTGGTTCTCCAACACCGCGCTGCTCACGCCGCACCAGTCCAACAAGAAGGAGGCGATCACGCGGCTCGACCCGACCGGCGGCGAGAAGATCAAGTCCTGCCTGGAGAACAACATCTTCTTCGACCTGACCCACCCGCACTCGTGGGGCAAGGACCAGATCGAGTGCGCGCTGAAGGTCAACGGCGCCGACCACTACATGTTCGGGTCCAGCTTCCCGGTCGTCTACGGCTGGATGAGCCAGGGCGTCGACTTCCTCCAGAACACCATCGAGGTCACCGACGAGGTCCGTGAGCAGGTGCTCTACGGCACCGCCAAGCGCCTGTTCCGGCTGCCCATCTGACCCGGGAACCACGCACCGCGCAGGCGTGCGAGGAAAGGAGGAACCGCATGGACGGTACGCCCGACACGGATATCGACGGCTTCTTCAGTGCCGCCCGGGTCACCGGCCGCACCGACGCGGTCGAACTGCCCACCGACAGCTACCTGAACCATCTGTTCGATCTCGACGACCCGAAGTTGGCGGGCGCGCGCGGGATGGACTACGAGGAGTTCACCCGAGACCGTTACCAGGCGCCGTTCCTGCGGGACCTCCTGAACCAGTGGAACGTCCTCTATCGCGAACCGTTCGTCGGCATCACCAGCGACGGCCGCGTACGCGAGAACCTGTACGCCCTGCCCGAGGACGACTCGGCCGGCCCGGAGCCCGCCGTAGCCGCGCACCGGCTGCTGGACCTGCTCGACGACGAGCAGCGCCGGCGCGTCGCGTACGCGATGGACGCGAACGAGTGGCGGGCGTGGAGCAACCCGGAGTTCGTCATCCACCGGGTCGGTCTGCGGCTGGAGGATCTCGGCGACAAGGCGGTCGCCGCAGTCCTCGACGTCGTCCGTGCCAGCCTGAGCGCCGAAGGCTACGAGCGGGTCTGCACGGCGATGTCCCTCAACGGCTACCTGGGCGAACTGGTCGACCTGCCCACTGTGATGAACGAGCGCAGCTACTGGTTCTCCCTGTTCGGTACGCCGGATGCGCGCGAGCCGTGGGGCTGGCAACTGTTCGGGCACCACGTGGCGGTCAACTTCGTCAGCGTCGGCGGCCGGCACGTGATCGCGCCGGTGTTCCTCGGCGCCGAACCGGCGCAACGGGATGACACGCGACCGCCGTTGTTCGACCATCGCGAAAGGACAGCGCTGCGCCTGGCCGGCTCGCTGAACGAGCGGCAACGGAGCCAGGCGATCGTGTACGCGTCCGTGCTGGACCCGGCGATGCCGGCGGGCCGGGTGCACCCCGCCGACGAGCGGCATGTGGCCGGGGCCTTCCGCGACAACCGAGTCGTAGCGTACGAGGGCATCCGGGCCGGCGACCTCGACGACGAGCAGCGCGACCTGCTGCGTGAGCTGGCGGCCGACTTCCTGCTGTTACTCACCCCGGCACAGCGCGACCGTACGCTCGCCGAGTTCGACGCCTGCCTGACCGAGACCTGGTTCTCCTGGTACGGAGCGACGGACGGTACGCAGCCGTTCTACTTCCGCATCCACAGCCCGGTCATGCTCGCCGAACTCGACCACCACGCCGGGGTCTGGCTCGCCAACCGGCTGCCGGCCCGATTCCACGTGCACACCACGCTGCGCCACCCGAACGGCAACGACTACGGTCGGGCCCTGCTCGCCCGGTGGCGCGAACGCGACGGTCAGCGATGACCGCCCGCACCGG
Organism: Hamadaea sp. NPDC051192; assembly: GCF_040682475.1. Lineage (NCBI taxonomy): Bacteria > Bacillati > Actinomycetota > Actinomycetes > Micromonosporales > Micromonosporaceae > Hamadaea > Hamadaea sp. NPDC051192. The sequence continues at coordinate 21,683 of NZ_JBFBAZ010000044.1, read as the reverse complement.
CCGCCTTGGCCAGCTCCGCCTCATGCTGCGTGACGGCAGCGACCGTGTTGATCTCATGCTGGCGTACGGCCGCCTCGATGTCCTCCGGGGCGGCGCCCGCCGCGATCAGGTCGACGATGCCTTCATGCTCGGCGAGGGACGCCTGTGCCCGGCCGGGCGCGTACCAGAAGGCCGACTTGCGGATCAGTTCCAGCCGCGCCCATTCGTTGACCACCATCGTCAGCAGCCGCTCGTCCCCGCATCGCGAGGCGAGCAACTGGTGGAACTCACGATTGAGCCGGCCGAACTCGGCCGGGTCGAACCCCGCCAGCGCCTCGCCCATCCGCCGGTTGAGCGCCCGGGCGGCGATCAGGTCGTCCCGGCTCAGATCGGGCGCCGACAGCGCCGTGGCGTAGCCGCCCAGCCGCGCCAGGATGTTCAGGCCCAGCTGCCAGGCGTTGGTGTCGAAGGTGCGCACGACCGCGCCGACGTTGGGGATGATCTCCACCCATCCCTCGGCCTCCAGCCGGCGCAACGACTCGCGCCACGGCACCGAGCTGATGTGGTGTTCCCGGACCAGCTGGTCGATGACCAACCGGTAGCCCGGCCCGTAGGTGCCGTCCATGATCCGTTCCTTGAGGATCTGGAAGGTCTGCTCGGCCTTGCTGGGCATGACCCCCACCCCCTTACCGGCCCCGGACGCCGGGACGACGGACCTGATCACGTGAACTATTCCACCTCATCCACCACCGGGAAAGCGAACCGACATGCCCTGCGGGAGCACCTGTGCCTGACGTGATAGACGCGTCCTGGCCCCGGCCGGGAAAGATCATCGCCGTCCACGCCGGCTACGCCTCGCGCGCGGCCGAAAGCGGCGAGTCCAGCCCCTCACTCTCCTACTTCCTTAAGCCGTCGAGTTCGATCGCCGTCAGTGGCGGCCACGCCGAACTTCCGGTCGGCACCGACCAGCTTCGCGCCGAGGGCGAGGTGGCGCTGGTCATCGGCGCGCCGGCCCGCGCCGTGCGGCCCGAGGACGCCTGGGCGCACGTCGCCTGGGTCACTGCCGCCAACGACCTCGGAGCACCTCAGTTGTACGCCGACGACCGCGGCTCGCTCCTGCGGGCCAAGGGGCGCGACGGATTCACTCCGCTCGGACCGGCGTTGCTGCCTGCCGGCGACCTGGATCCTCGCGCGCTGCGGGTGCGTACCTGGGTGAACGGCGAGCCGGTCCAAGACGAGACCACCGGCGGAATGCTCTTCGGGCTCGAGCAGATCATCGCCGATCTGTCCCAGCACCTCACCCTCGATACCGGCGACGTCATCCTCACCGGAACACCTGCCGGCTCCGCCACCGTGCGGTCCGGCGATGTGGTCGAGGTGGAGGTCGACATCCCCGGTACGCCGATCAGCTCCGGCCGGCTGCGTACCAGTGTGGGAGAAGCCGACGGAGCCGCAGCCGCGCCACGGTCTGCACTCACGCCGGAGCTGCGCGCGAAGCTCGAGCGAGCGCCGGTCGCGGGGCTTTCCGCGCAGCTGCGCAAACGCGGTCTGGACAACACCACCGTCGACGGCGTGCGATCGCTGGTGGCCGGCCACCGGTTCGTCGGCACCGCGCGGACCCTGCGCTACCTGCCCAACCGGGAGGATCTGTTCGCCGCCCACGGTGGCGGTTACAACCCGCAGAAGCGCGCATTCGACGCCGTCGAACCCGGCGAAGTTCTGGTGATCGAGGCACGCGGCGAGACGGGGTCGGCCACGCTCGGCGACATCCTCGCGCTGCGCGCGCACGCCCGGGGTGCCGCGGCGATCGTCACCGACGGCGGGGTACGCGACGCCGAGGCCGTCGCCGCCATCGGCATCGCCGTGTTCGCGGCTTCAGCCCATCCGGCGGTGCTGGGCCGTAAGCACGTCGCGTGGGACACCGGCCTCACGATCGCCTGCGGGGGCACCACCGTCCAACCAGGAGACATCCTGGTCGGCGACGCTGACGGGATCGTCGTGATCCCGCCTGCGCTGGCCGAGGCCGTCGCGGACGACGCGCTCGCCCAGGAGGACGAGGACGCCTGGATCGCCGACCAGATCCGGGCCGGGCACCCGATTCAGGGGCTGTTCCCGATGAACGCGCGATGGCGCAGCCGCTACGAGCAACAACGCCAGCAACAGCCCGACGGTGTGGAGAAGGTGAACCGGTGACCCAGGCCGCCGCGATGAGCAAGTCCGAGCAGGCGTACCGCTGGATCCGCGAGAACATCGTCAACGGCGCGTACGGCGCGGGCTACCGGCTGGTGCTCTCGGACCTGGCCGCCCAGCTGTCGATGAGCGTCGTCCCCGTACGCGAGGCCATCCGGCAGCTGACCGCCGAAGGCCTGGTCACGTTCGAGCACAACGTAGGCGCCCGCGTGGCGCGCGTGGACCACCTTCAGTACCGCGACGCGATGCAGGTCATCAGCGTCGTGGAGAGTGCCGCCACCGCGTTGGCCGCGCGCCACCTCACCGCGGCCGACCTGTCCCGCGCACGTGCCCTCAACGACACCATGCGCGCCGGGATGGCCGAGATCGACCCGCGGTCGTTCAGCACCCTCAACCAGGAGTTCCACCGGACCCTGTACCTGCCCTGCCCCAACCCCCGCCTGCTGGAGATCGTGGAGACCGAGTGGGCGCGGCTGAGCAGCATGCGCGACTCGATCTTCACCATCGTGCCCGGCCGCGCCCCCAAGTCCGTCGACGAGCACGACAACCTGATCGAGCTCATCGAGACCGCCGCGCCCCTCGACCAGATCGAGAACGCGGTACGCCAGCACCGGGCCAACTCGCTGTCCGCCGTCCTCAACCGCATCCAAGGAACCTGAATGCTGCCCGCCGAAACCCTCGCCCTGCTCGCCGCCGAACTGGCCGACGCCGACCGCACCCGGTCGGTCATCCCCCGCATCACCGGCCGCTACGACGCCACCGTCGAGGACTCGTACGCCATCCAGGCGATCTGGCGCGACCGCAGCGTCGCCGCAGGGCGCCGCCTCGTCGGCCGCAAGATCGGGCTGACCTCCAAGGCGATGCAGGCCGCCACCGGCATCACCGAGCCGGACTACGGCGTCATCTTCCACGACACCGTCTGGGAGAACGGCGCCGTCATCCCGTTCGACCGGTTCTCCAACGTGCGCGTCGAGGTCGAACTCGCCTTCCTGCTGTCCGCTCCGCTCAGCGGTCCCGGTTGCACCATCTTCGACGTCCTGCGCGCCACCGAATACGTGGTGCCCGCGGTGGAGATCCTCAACTCCCACATCGAACTCGGCGGTCGCACCATCGTGGACACGATCGCGGACAACGCCGGCTACGGCGGCCTGGTGCTCGGCGGCACCCCGGTCCGCCCCGACGCCATCGACCTGCGCTGGGTGGCGGCCCTGCTCTACCGCAACGAGACCATCGAGGAGACGGGCGTCGCCGCGGGAGTCCTCAACCATCCCGCCGCCGGAGTGGCCTGGCTGGCCAACAAGCTGCATCAGCACGACACCACGCTCGGCGCGGGCGAACTCATCCTGGCCGGCTCGTTCACCCGCCCGGTCTGGGTGTCGCAGAACGACACGATCCTGTGCGACTACGGACCGCTGGGGACGATCTCATGCCGATTCCAGTGACCGCCAACCTTCGCCAGGCGCTCGCGGCCGCGCACCGGCCGCTGGCCGGCATGTGGGTATGCAGCGGCAGCCCGTTGGTAGCCGAGATCTGCGCCGGTGGCGGACTGGACTGGCTGCTCATCGACATGGAACACGGGCCCAACGGCCTGGAATCCGTGCTCGCCCAGCTCCAGGCCGTCGCGGCGTACCCGGTCTGCCCGGTCGTCCGCACCGCCAGCGCCGACCCCACGCTCATCAAGCAGGTCCTCGACCTCGGCGCGCAGACGATACTCGTCCCGATGGTCTCCTCCGCCGACGAGGCACGAGCCGTGGCCGCAGCCGCGCTCTATCCGCCGCGCGGACTGCGCGGCGTCGGCTCGGCACTGGCCCGATCCGGGCGGTGGAACCGCATTCCGGACTACCTCACCACCGCCGACGCACACGTGTCGGTGCTCGTCCAGATCGAGACCGCTGAGGCGGTGTCCGCAGCCGCCGACATCGCCGCCGTCGAGGGCGTCGACGGCGTCCTCGTCGGCCCGTCCGACCTGGCCGCCTCCCTGGGGCTGATCGGGCAGCAGACCCATCCCGAAGTCGTCGCGGCCGTACGCGAGGCCTTCGCCGGCGTCATCTCCGCCGGAAAACCCGTCGGCGTCAACGCTTTCGACCCGCAGGTGGCCGACGCCTACCTCGCCGCAGGGGCGTCCTTCATCCTCGTGGGCGCGGACGTCACCCTGCTGGCCCGCGGCTCCGAGGCCCTCGCGGCGCGGTACGCCGACGCCGGCTCCTGACCGACCACTTCACTAGTTCCAAGGATCAACTATGACCTTCTCCGCCTCTTCCCCATCTACTCGTGAACCCGGCGGGCGTCGCGGCCACCGGCCGCCGCCGCGACCCGTCGAAGTGGTCGCCGTCGAACGCCTCGCACCCCGCATCGTGTCCGTGCTGTTCGGCGGAGCGTCGCTCGCCGGCTTCACCCCGCCGCTGCCCACCGCCCACATCAAGCTCTTCCTCCCCGACGCCGACGGCGAGGTCGCCGCGCCCACGGTCGGCCCCGACGGGCTGAGCTGGCCCACCGGGCGGCCCACCATGCGTACCTATACGCCCCGGCGCTTCGATGCGGCGGCGCTGACCCTGGAAGTGCAGTTCGTGCTGCACGGCGACGGACCCGCCGCGCAGTTCGCCCGCGACGCCGTACCCGGTGACCGCGCCGCCATCGGCGGTCCCGGCGGCCGGTTCTCCGTGGACCCCGCCGGACGCGACTGGTGGATCGGCGGCGACGATAGCGCGCTCCCGGCGATCGCGACGCTGATCGAGGCCCTGCCCACCGACGCCCGCGTACGCGTGGAGGTGGAGGTGGCAGGTCCCGGCGATCGCATCGCCCTACCCGCGCATCCGGGCGCGCAGCTCCACTGGCACGACCGCGGCACCGGCGATTGGGGCGGCGAACTCCTCGACGCGGTCCGCGGCTCCCACCTCGACCCGCAGACGGACGTGTGGGTCGCCTGCGAAGCAGCTGCCGTCCGCCGCATCCGCCGGCACCTGCTCGACGAACGTGGTCTCCCCTCGGCGCAGGTCACCACTCGTGGTTACTGGCAGGCAGGGCAGGCCAACCATCCCGACCACGACTTCGGCGAAGACTGAGGTACGCGTACGGCACGTCAGCCGGCGGTCAGGATGTGCACGCCGGCTGTGGCGAGCTGCTCGACGACCGCGTGATCGGCTGCCGCGTCGGTGATCAACCCACTGACGTCCTCCCACGGCAGGACGAGGTATCGCGAGGCGGTGCCGATCTTCTCGGAGGACGCGAGGATGTAGGTGTCCGCGGCCCGAGCGGACAGCGCCCGTTTCATCGCGGCTTCCTCGGCGTCGCCGGTGGTCAGCCCCGCCTCGGGATGGACGCCGGTGACGCCGATCAGGCAGAGATCGGCCGAGATCTTCTGGGCCGCCTCGATCGCGGCGGCCCCGCAGGCGACGGCGGAGTGTTTGAAGAGCCGCCCGCCCAGCAGGAAGACCTCCGCGGTCGGATGGTCGAGCAGCGCCACCGCGACGGTCGGGCTGTGCGTGATCACGGTGCAGTCCAGATCCGGCGGCAAGGCGCGAGCGACCGCAAGCGCGGTGGTGCCGCCGTCCAGGATCACGGCGCTGCCCGGCCGGACGAGCGCGGCGGCAGTCGCGGCGACCGCCCGCTTGCCCTCGGGAGTGACCGCCTGCCGGGCGGCGTAATCCGCGATGGCCGGCGACACCGGCAGCGCTCCGCCGTAGACCCGCTGGCACAGTCCCTCGGCGGCGAGGTCACGCAGATCGCGGCGCACGCTGTCCTCCGAGATGCCCAGATCCACCGCGACGCTCCGAGCCACGATCTTGCCGTCGCGGGCGAGCAGTTTCAGCAGGTGATCCCGCCTTTCAGCGGCTAGCATGCACACTCCCTCACACTCTTGCACGTTTCTGCACGGTCGAGTGTACCGTGGCTGCCATGACCGACAAACCCCTGCTCATCCTCATCGCCGGGCCCTACCGCTCCGGCACCGGCGGCGACCCCGCCGCGATGGCCGCCAACCTCGCCCGCCTCGAAGCCGCCGCCTGGCCGATCTTCGCCGCCGGACACATCCCCGTGATCGGCGAGTGGATCGCTCTTCCGGTGCTGCACTCGGCCGGAGCCGGGCCCACCGACCCCCTCGCCGACCAGGTTCTCTACCCGACCGCCCAACGACTCCTGGGCCACTGCGACGCCGTACTCCGGCTCCCCGGCGACTCCGCCGGGGCGGATCAGGACGTCGCCACCGCGCGCCGCCGTGGTCTGCCCGTCTACCACCACGTGGACGAGATCCCACATCGCACCCCGCAGCAGACCGCATGACCAGCCCGGCTCGCCCCGGCATCGACGCGCCCGACCATCGCGGCCGCACCGGCCTCGACCGTGCCGGGCGTGACCTGAAGCGCAACCCCGACGTCGTCGTCCGCGACGTGGAACTCACCTCACACGGCTGGCACGTGCTACGCCGCACCACCTTCGACTACCGCCGCCGCGACGGGCGCTGGGAGACCCAGCACCGCGAGACGTACGACCGTGGCGACGGCGCGGTGGTCCTGCCGTACGACATGCGACGCGGCTGCGTCCTGCTCACCCGCCAGTTCCGCTATCCCGCGTACGTCAACGACCACCCCGACGGCATGCTCATCGAGGCCGCCGCCGGCCTCCTCGACCACGATGCTCCCGAAGCCGCCATCCGACGCGAGGCAGCCGAGGAACTAGGCGTACGCCTCGGCGAGCTCACACACGTCCTGGACGCGTACATGAGCCCAGGCTCGGTCACCGAACGCCTGCACTTCTACGCCGCCCCCTACACCGAGGCCGACCGCACCGGAACCGGCGGCGGACTGGAGGCCGAAGGCGAAGACATCGAAGTGCTCGAACTCCCCTTCGCCGACGCGCTGGCGATGATCCACGATGGACGCATCACCGACGGCAAGACGATCCTGCTCCTGCATTGGGCCGCCCTCACCGGCCCCTTCGCTAACTTGATTGCGACTCGGGTCGGACGGCTTCACGATGATCAGCGCCCGCGTCGATAGGGAGCCGCCGTGACCGCCTTCAACGTCCGAGCCGCGAACCTTCCGGCCATCAACTCGATGACCAAGTATCCGTCGATCCCGACCTACCACAGCCTCGATCCGCGTAACGGCGGGCTGCTGGACGAAACGGTACCGTTCGCCGGCGTCGTCGTCGGTACGGAGAAAGTCGACGGAACCAACTCGCGGATCATCCTGCTACCGGACGGCACCTATCTGCTGGGCAGTCGCGAGGAACTCCTCTATGCGAAGGGCGACCTGATCGGCAACCCGGCGCTCGGCATCGTCGACGCGCTGCGCCCGATCGCCGACCGCCTGCCCGCCGTCGAAGGCGACCGCATCGTCGTCCACTATCTCGAGGTGTACGGCGGCAAGGTCACAGCTGCGTCGAAGCAGTACACGGGTGGCCGGAGCATCGGAAACCGCCTGTTCGACGTGGCTGTCGTCGGCGACTACCGGGAGATGTCGGACTGGGACGCCCGGCGCATCTCCGGCTGGCGCGACGACGGCGGGCAGGATTTCCTCGACGAAGCAGCCTTGCGGCAGACCGCCGAACGCACCGGGCTGGTACTGACTCCGCGCCTCTTCGAAATCGACGCGACCGACCTTCCCACCGACATCGCCCGCACCAAGGCCTTCCTCGACGAGTGGATGCCCGCGACCCTCGCCGCTCTGGACGGCGACGCAGCCGGGCGCGCCGAGGGCATCGTGCTGCGGACACCGGACCGGAAGGCGATCGCCAAGGCCCGCTTCCAGGACTACGAACGCACCCTCAAGCGCAGGGGCCGCTGACCCGGGGATCACGCCGAGACCGCTGGATGTTCTCGGCCCGGCGATGAGTTTCCGGGTGCTGATTCGTCTTACCTGATGACCAGGAAGGAGCAACAGATGCGGATCAAGGTCAACGGTGTCGAGTTGTGCGTACAGACGCAGGGGAATCCGGCGGACCCACCGGTGCTGCTGGTGGGTGTCACCACGTCCAGCTGGCCGGACGAGCTGGTCGCGGAGCTGGCCGGGCGATATGTGGTGCGGTACGACCTGCGCGACGCCGGTGAGTCGACGTTCGTCGACCCGGACGCGCCCGGCTACGATCTCCGCGACCTGGTGACCGACGCCTCCGAGCTGCTGCTCGCGCTCGGCGTAGGGCGTACGCACGTGGTCGGCATGGGGGTCGGTGGGTTCATCGCACAGCTGCTCGCGCTCGACCACCCTGATCAAGTCGCGTCGCTGACGCTGGTCTCCACCCGTCCGGTCGCACCTGGCCCGGTCGATGCCGACCTGCCCGATCACGCGCCGGAGTTGTTGGGGCAGCTGTTCGGGCGTCCTCAGCCGGACTGGACGGATCGCGGCAGCGTGGTCGACTACATGACCGACTCCGCGCGGCTGATGTCCGGCTCGCGGGGATTCAACGAGCAGGATGCGCGGGCGGCTGCCGGGTCCCTCTTCGACCGGACGGGACGCACAGCGGAGGCGCAGCGTGCGAGCCATCTCGGCACCATGTTCGCGGCCATCGACTGCCGGCCGAGATGGCGCGAACGGCTCGGCGAGATCACCGCACCGACCCTGGTGATCCACGGGGAGGAGGACCTGTTCTTCCCGCACGGGAACGGAGTCGCGCTGGCGGCGGAGATCCCCGGCGCCACGCTGCTCACCTTGCCCGGCGTCGGCCCGGGCCTGCCGCGCGTGACCTGGCCAGTTGTCGTGGACGCCCTGCTGCGCCACACATCCTGACCGAGTCTGCCGACCTCCCGGTGATGCCCGGGCGAACGAGCCGGAGGTTGGCACTCTGCGGACGGCAGAATCAATGGCATGACGCAGCGTCCGGACTACTCAAGCGCCTCCTTGCGCATCGTGACACCGCGCGAGGCCGTCTGTTCCCGTCCGGCGATGTACTTCGGCGACTCGCCGCCGGCCGACTGGCCGTTGATCTTCTGTGCCTGGACCGTCCACGAGCTGCTCGACTACGCCACCGAGCCGGCCAAGCAGGTGGACCTCGGTCTTCACCACGGCGGCGCCCTGACAGCGGAAGTGCATCGGGCGCGGCTGGCGTGGCCGGCCGCGGCCAAAGCTGCCGCGATCGAGGAGATCGTGCAGCGGCGTATGTGGTGGACCCTGCTCTGCCGCACGAGCACCGTGACCGTCGATCAGGCCGGTCGGCCGCCCGGATCGCCGCAACGAGTCGGTGACCAGCTGATCTGGGAGGGGCTTCGGATCGCTACGCGAATCGACCTCGATCCGGAACTGTTCGGCGTCTCGGCCGAGAGGTTGTGGCGGGACGCGGTGGCTCGGCTCCGCCCGACCTTCGCCACCGATCGGTTCCGGCTCCCCCACGGCAGCCGCGTGAAGATCACTGCGGACGCCGACAGCGCCATGTCCGCCTGGATCGAGAGCTAGTTGCCGTTGCCCGGGCGAACGATCATCACGATAGAGTCTGCCGATGCCTTTCGCTTCACGGTGGGTACGCCTGCTGATGGTCGCGTCGGCCGCGGTCTTCGCTGCGGCGGCGTTCGGCATCCGCGCCGTCACCGATGGCCAGATCGGGCAGTATTCGGGTGCGGCGCTGTCCGGGTCGATCGTCTACACCATCGTGGTGTTCGTCCGGCCGTCGATCTCGCCGCTGCTGGCTGGTGGGATCGCGACGGCGTACTGCTGGTTTGTGGAGTTCTCGCAGCTCACTGGGATTCCGGCGGCTTTGTCGGAGCGCAGTGTGATCGCTCAGCTCCTGCTCGGTACGCAGTTCGACATCGTCGATGTCGCCTGGTATCCCGTCGGCGTCGTTCCGTTGGTGGCCGTGCACTGGTTCTTGCGTACGCGAAGGTCATGACCATGCGGCGGCGGCTTGGCTGACCTTCGCCCAGTACGCCTCCCGAACCCCGACGTCGTTCGGCTGCTCGTATTCGGCTGTCGTTCCGGTGCGGCCGTCCAGCTGTTCGCGCAGGATGTCGGCGTGCCCGGCGTGCCGGGTGGTGTCGGTGAGGCTGTGGATCATGATGTTGAACAGCTTGACGTCGGGACTCGGCCACCACGGCACGTGACCCGGTGCGTCGATGGGCAGGGCGTCGATCGTCGTGTCGACGTGTTCGCAGACGGCTTGGTGGAGCGTCAGAATGTCGGCCCGCGTCTCGTCGGCGGCGGCCCAATGCTCGTTCTCCCAGGCTCCGGCTTCGTTCCAGCGCGGCACCGGGCCGGGGAACGGCCGGCCGAAGACTTCCCCGAAGTACCGCGCGTCCGAGTACGCCCGATGCTTGACCAGCCCGAGGAGGTTGGTCCCGGTGGCGGTCAGGGGACGGCGGGCGTCGTACTCGGAGAGCCCGTCGAGCTTCCACACCAGCGCTTCGCGGACGGTGCGCAGCTGGTGGTGGAGGTACGCCTTGGCGAAGTCGTCGATCATGGTCGCCAAGTCTGCCAGCTGAGGGCGCAGTCGACCGCCCCACCAGAGCGGAAGGCTCCGGAAGTTTCGGCCGCACTCTCCCTACTCTGACGTGCTCGAAGTGCGACCACAGCTGCAAGCAGAGCCGGGCCGAATTCCGAAAACTTGCGGAAGTAAAGATGGCGATGTTTCAATGAGCTCCCATTCCGTCCGACGTGGCCGCCGGTCTCCACCCGGTGGCCGCTACGCAAGGAGAGGCCATGGTTTCCACACCTCGCCCGGCCCGCAGGATCCTCGCCATCGCCGCCGCGGTCGCGGCAGCCGCCGCCGGCGCCGTAGCCGCCGTCACGCTCGTCGCCACCCCGTCCCAGGCGGCGACGTGCAACGGGTATGTCGGGCTGACGTTCGACGACGGCCCGACCGCCGGCAACACCCAGAACCTGCTCAACGCGCTCACGTCGAACGGCCTGCGGGCCACGTTCTTCGACGAGGGCAAGAACGTGCAGGCCAACCCGTCGCTGGTGCAGGCGACCAAGAACGCCGGCATGTGGATCGCCAACCACAGCTGGGACCACCCGCACATGACGCAGCTCAGCACCTCCCAGATGGCCACCCAGATCGGTAACACGCAGTCGGCGATCCAGCAGATCACCGGCGCCGCGCCGAAGCTGTTCCGGCCACCGTACGGCGAGACCAGCAGCGCGCTGAAGTCCGTCGAGGCGCAGTACGGCCTGACCGAGATCATTTGGGACGTCGACTCGCAGGACTGGAACAACGCGAGCGTCGCGTCGATCGTGGCGGCCAACGCGCGGCTCACCAATGGGCAGATCATCCTCATGCACGACTGGCCGGCCAACACGGTCGCGGCCATTCCGCAGATCGCAGCCGGCTTGGCGAGCCGCAACCTGTGCGCCGGCATGATCTCGCCGACGACCGGCCGCGCCGTCGCCCCGGACGGCACCCAGCCGCCCGCCTCGCAGTCGCCTTCGGCGCAGCCGTCGACCCCGCCGCCCACGGGCGGTGGATGCCGGGTGACGTCGCAGGTCAGCGCCTGGAACACCGGCCTGACCAATAATCTCACCATCACCAACACGAGCGGCTCGGCGGTCACCAACTGGCGGCTGACCTTCACCCTCCCCGGTGGACAGACCATCACCTCGGGCTGGAACGCCACCTACAGCCCGGCGAGCGGCGCGGTGACCGCGACCAACGCGGGCTACAACTCGACCATCGCCGCCGGCGGGTCGGTGGGTATCGGCTATCAGGCCAACCACACCGGTAATACCGGAGCGCCTACCGGCTTCGCGCTCAACGGCGTCGCCTGCAGCTGACCCGAAAACATCTGGTACGCCGGACCGGGGAGGTCGCGGCGTACCAGATGGGGGGTGATCGGCGTAAGTCTGTTCAGACGGTCGCCACGGTCTGGCGTACCCAGCGCATCCGGGCGGCGGCCGCTTCCGGGTGGTCGCCGAACTCCTGGGCCACCCGCCCGGCGCAGTCCTGCGGGCCGAGCAGTTCCAGCGCTCCGGTGATCGCCGCGGAGACCTGCTCCGAGTCGGGGCGGTCGGAAGCTTGCACGTGCGAGGCGAACAGCGCCTCACACATGGTGTCCAGATTCAGGTCGACCATCGCTTCATCCCTCCGTGTGCTCGTCACCTGTTCCATGGTCGCGTCGATCACACCCCGTGGAACATCGCCTATCCGGCCTATAACACGAATCAGGCATACCGGGATTTAAAGCACCGCAAGGTCGGCAACCTCGCGAATCCAATGACACTGCGTTACAGCTCGCTGCCGTGAGTCACGACACCGTCTTTCCCGAAGCAACGCGGGCAGTCCACCCACCGAGACACTCAGACATCGACGCTCATCGTCAAGTAGGGTCCACTGTGGTGCCCGACGACGCTGTCCCACCTGCCATCGAAGCCGCCGCGACCGAATGAGCGCGGCGTCCGGCCGAAAGGATCAAGCCCATGCGGGTCACCCGATCATCGCGTGCCCTCGGCGCGCTCGCCGCCACCGTCCTCACCGCGACCGTCCTGGCCGGCACGGTCGTCGCCACCGCGCCCGAGGCGAGCGCCGCGACGGCGTGCCAGGTCACGTACCGCGTCAACGAATGGCCGGACGGGTTCGTCGGCTACGTCGACATCACCGCCGGCAGCACCGCCCTCCACGGCTGGACGGTGACCTGGGCGTACGGCGGTGATCAGAAGATCACCTCGGCGTGGGGAGCGACCGTCACCCAGTCCGGGACGGCGGTGAGCGCCACCAATCTCGCGTACAACGGTGACATCAACCCCGGCGCCACGGTCGAGTTCGGCGTCCAGGGCACCTGGGCCACCGCCGATCCCACGCCCACGCCACTCCTGCTCAACGGCGCTCTCTGCGGCACAGAACCCTCAGTCAGCCCGTCGGCCTCAGCGTCCGCGTCACCGTCGCCCTCCGTCTCCCCCTCCGTCTCCCCCTCCGTCTCCCCCTCGGCCTCGCCCTCCGTCTCGCCGTCCACGTCACCGTCAGGATCGCCCGGCTCAAGCGGCTGCGGAACACTCACGCTGTGCGAGGGCTTCGAGACACAATCCACTGGTACGCCCAGCGGGGCATGGGCGTTGAGTTACCCGGATTGCCAGGGAACCGGTACCGCGACGGTCGACACGACGACGGCGTACCGCGGGGGCAAGTCGTTGAAGATCAGCGGAACGGAAGGCTACTGCAATCACGTCTTCGTCAAGTCGACGGCGACGCTGACGGGCTCGGTGTGGTACGCCCGCTTCTACGTGCGTCACACCACCGCGCTCCCGGCCGCGCACGTGACGTTCGTGGCGTTGAAGGACTCCGCCGACGGCAACCGCGACCTGCGGATGGGCGGCCAGAACGGTGCGCTGCAATGGAATCGCCAGTCCGACGACGCCACCCTGCCCGAGCAGAGCCCGGCCGGCGTCGCGTTGTCCTCGGTGCTGCCGGTGAACTCGTGGAACTGCGTCGAGTTCAAGGTCAGCGGCTCTGACGGGACGATGCAGACCTGGCTCAACGGCACCGAGGTCGCCGGGTTGCACGAGGACGGCGTACCGACGCACGACATCGATCAGCAGTGGCTCAACCGGACCGGCTGGCGGCCGAGCCTGACCGACTTCCGCCTCGGCTGGGAGAGCTACGGAACGGGCTCTGACACCTTGTGGTTCGACGAGGTGGCCCTGGGTGCGAGCCGGATCGGCTGCTGACCCCCGGTCGGCCGTTCTGCGTACTTTCCGAATGGCCATCCACATGCGAGCTTTAACGGGTGCGACAGCCGGCCACGATTCCCGAGGGCGCCCGGGCCCGAGCGGAGCTGCTGCTCATCCAGGCCTCCGCAGCACTACGCGCGGTTCAGCTCGCGGTGGGCCTGCCGGTGTTGTTGTCCGGCGGGCTGGATGACTTCCGGGTCCAGTGGCTGATCGTGGCCAGCCATCTGTCCGCGGTGTTGTGGTCGGCGGCCCTGTTCACCGCAACGCTGCGCAGCCGCCGCGTTGCGGTGCCGTGGGTGCTGGCCGACCTCATCCTCGCCGCGATGTGGCTGGTCACGGTGCCACAGCTGTGCGTCACCTCGTGTGTGAGCGGATGGCAGCTGTGGGTGGTGCCGTCGGCGATGGGCTCCATCATCCTGGCCACGATCTTCGTCCAGGCCGGCGTCGCGGCGGTGGGCGCTGCGACGGTCGTCGGGGCGTACGTGCTGGGCATCCAGGAGCACCTGGCGCGGACCGCAGCCGCGCCGAACACGTTGGGCACCGTGGGCGTCAATGTGTTCTTCATGCTGGGCTTCGGCGTGCTCGGCTGGCTGTGCGCGCGTCTGCTGCGGGAATCGGCCCGCCGACTGGACGCGGCCACCGCCGAGGCGATCGAGGCGCGAGCCCGGGAGGCCACCGCCACCGCCCGCTATGACGAGCGGATCCGGCAGTTCGACGCGTTGCACCACACCGTGCTCAGCACGCTGAGCAAGATCGCCCGAGGCGGCCTGGACCACCGTGCCGAGGATGTCCGAGAGCTGTGCGCCCGCGACGCGGATTTCCTGCGCGGGATGATCAGCGGCCAGGGCGACGGCGGCCCGGGTGACTTCCTCGCCTCGCTGGCGGGGGTGGTCCGCGACAAGCAGGCGCTCGGGCTGCGCGTGCACTCGCAGTTCCACGCCCTGCCGACGGAGCTGCCGCCGCCGGTCGCGGCCGGACTGCTCAGCGCGGTACGCGAGGCGCTGAACAACGTCGCCCTGCACGCTGAAGCCGACGAGGCGTGGTTGACCGCGGTCGGCGAGGGCGGCGGCGTACGCATCGTGGTCGTCGATCGGGGCGTCGGGTTCGACCCGGCCCTGACGCCCCCCGGCCGAGGACTGGTCCGGGAACTGCGGCATCGGGTCATCGAGATCGGCGGCACCGTGTCGGTCTCGTCCGGCCCCGGCGACGGGACCGTGGTGGAGGTGTCATGGAGCCCGTGATCGAGATCGCCGCCATCGACAACGACCAGATGCTCCTGGAAGGCATGGCGACCTGGATCTCGGGAGTGCCCGACATTCGACTGGTGGCGACCGCGCCGTCGGTGGCCGACTTCTTGAGCCAGACCGTCACCGCCCGGATCGTGTTGCTGGACCTCAACCTCGAGGACTTCACCGACCCCGTCGACAACGTGGCGGCGCTGGTCCACGCTGGATTCACCGTCATCGTGATCACGGTGGTGCCCGATCTGTCGTACATCCTGGCGACGACCGAGGCCGGCGCGGTGGCCTATGTCGCCAAGACCAGCAATCTCACCAACCTGGCCGACGTCGTCCGCGCGGTGGCCCGGGGAGACTCGCCGTTGACCACGGAACACGCCTTCTGGCTGGGTCGCGACGACCGGCCGGATCGGCCCGAACTGACTCCCCGTGAGCACGAAGTGCTGGTGGCGTACGGGCGCGGGATGACTGTGGATGCGGTGGCCCGGCGGCTGGGCATCGCGGCCGGCACGGTGCGGACGCACCTGGAGCGAGCGAAGCAGAAGTACGCCGAGGCGGGCCGCCCCATCCGGCATCGCGGCCAGTACGGCGAACGGATCCGCGAGGACGGGCTGGGCCGCGAGCGGCTACCCGGACCGGGCAGCAACCCTCCGGCGCGCGCCGACGAGCAAGGACCGCTCACAGCCTGATCGACTAGGCAGTTCTGCCGACTCACCACACCGGGCCCGACTGATTATCGTCCCTTTTCGAGATCTGGCCCGGCACATCCCCAGGAGGATCAGATGAGTGTGCTCGTCAAGAAGGCACGGTCGGCGGCTCTGGCGCTGGCAATGGCCGGCGTCGCCGTCATGGTCGCGCCGGTGTCCCCGGCCGCTGCGTCGCCCACCAACTGCTCGATCATCGCCCACCCCATCCTGCCCGCGTACGGCCGGGCGGCCCACTGCACGTCCGGCACCGGAGAGTTCCGCATCGTCATCCGGTGCAGCAATGGATACAACGGCGGCCCCGACTTCTACTACTACGGCGAGTGGGTACGCCCCGGCGACTACTCCATGACCGCTTGCCTGACCGGCGCCGCCGGCGGCTTCTACCGGTCCTCGTACATCGCCAAGCGCGGCTGATCGTTCGTCGATCCAGCGCACCTTCGAGGCGGGCTGCCGGGCACGATCCCGGCGACCCGCCTCGACGCTTCTCCGGCCGATCCGTTTACATCGGATAGAAGAAGCGGTCGAACCAGGTCCCACCGGTCTCTCCGTCGGAAGGTATGACGAGCCAGTCGTTCACTCCGTCATACGGTGCGGCGAGCGCCTTCTCCGGCACGAAGAGATAGCCGACGCTCTCAGCGGCCTCCTGGATGCGGTGGCGGTCATCCGATTGCACGACGACCACTTGATTTCCGATGAGGCCGACCGGCCAGCACGTTGCCATCCAGCCGAACGTGCTGACCAGGATCTCCACCGCGAAGGGGTTTCGGGTGCGCTTCGCCCGGGTCCGAGTCGAGTCCGCCGGAATCCAAATGCGGCCGAAACAGGCGTTACCCAGACGGAGGCCGCAACTGGATTCACACTCGCATCCGTACACTTCCTCAATGCGCTCCGCCAGCAGAGTGAATCGGGCCGACGCCTCCGCATGGTCGAAGCCTCGCGGCACCCAGATCAGATCGTCTTCGGGCTCCACCCATTCGCGCGGAAACTCCGGACGTGCGACCGGCTCCTCCAGCCCGCGAAGGATCTCCAGCCAGGCAGGCTCCGATGTGGTCACGGTCGCACGATAACCGAACCGTCGACTGGCGAAGGCCCGGCAGCTACGCGGACCCCGGAGTGGACGCCGAACGGTAGCGTGCCGCGTATGACGACGGGGGCAGGGCCGGACGAGGTCCGGCGGTGGAAGCTTATCGCCCTGGCGAGTGCGTTCGTCGCGGTCGCGGCGGTGGCCGGGCTGGTCGGATGGGTCGCTCGCAGTTCGACCGTCGCTGACGCCCCGCCCGCCGAGACGTTCACCGGTGGCGGTTGGACGCTCAGCGGACGATGCGAGGAGGCCGAAGGCCAGCGGCTCTCCGTCGGCACGGCGGTGACGGTCCGCAGCGCCGACGGTACTCAGCTCGCGGTCGGCAAGATCCTGTCCGGTCCGGTGGTCGTCGACCAAGGCTGCCGTCAGGAGTTCCTGATCGACGGCATTCCCGGCCGGCGGGGCATCTATCTGATCGAGGTCGGCCACTGGCGGCACCCGGTCTCGGAGGCTCAGCTCCGCGGCAACCAGGCGGAGCTGAGCCTCATCTCCTAGCCGGCGCAGTGGTCGCAGCGGACGTCGTCCGGTGGTGACTTCGTGACCAGTGTGTCCAGCCAGGTCGTGAGGCGTACGCCGGTGACTTTGAGGTCGTAGAACCTGTCGAACTCGAAGATCCCGTGGTCTTTGCCGGGCGCGGTGTAGCTGTGCCGGCGTACGCCTGCCGCGGTGAGCGCCTTGTCGCTGGCGTCGATCTGGGCCAGCAGGTCCGGCGGATCGGTCGGCATCCATCTGGTCAGCTCGACCGCCGCGTGCGGGTCGTAGGCGAAGTCGAATCGGGCCAGCACGAGATTCGGGCTGTGGCGGGCGGCCTGGATCCAGAACCGGGGCACTGCCCAGTCGCGTACGCCGAGGCCGGTGACGGCCCAGTCGGGCACGGCGTCGTAGGCGCCCCACCGCCCGTTGAGGATGTCGGCGTTGAACGACGCGTTGTCCGGCCACGCCCCGGATTGAGCACCGAACACGATGACCTTGGCCTTGGGCATTTTGTCGGCGATGAGGCCGCCGTAGATCGGCGCGGCGACCGACCCGGCGGTCTTGCCGATGACGACGACCTGGGTCGCGTTGGGATATTGGGCGGCGAGGTAGTCGACCGCCGCGGTGCCGTTGACGTAGCCGTGATGCTCCACGGTCAGCTGGGCCGAGTACTTCTGGGTGGAGTTGCCCAGGTGGGCGTCGCCGGTGCAGGAGCTGACGTAGAGGAACGAGTACTCGGCGAACGGGTTGTCGGATCGGGTGGTGTCGAACAATCCGCTGCGGTTCTCCGGATCGACGCCGGAGACGTTCCAGTCGTAGAAGTCGTTCTGGCCCCGGTCACCGGTGAATGTGCACATCTGCGCGTCCCAGCAGACGCCGCCGCCGTTGAGGAAGAACACGACACGGTTCGGGTCGGCTTTGCGCTCCCAGAACGAGAACTGGCTGCCGTCCGCGCAATGGCAGTCGCCAGCCGGCACGACGCTGGTCCATCGCATCTCCGTCAGGTCGCCGTTGAGCGAGAACTTGCAGCCGGCCAGGGTCAACGCCAGTACGGCCACCAGCAGCACCGGGCGCCATGGCGTCGAGCGGAGACGTCGTCGGCCGGTCACCGGCCGCGGGATGCTCGTCATGCGTACAGGCTGGGTGGTGAGGATGTGACCGCACACCTGGCTGTGGTCAGGTCGTGGACCCTGACTTCAGACAGTATTCAGCGACCACCGCGGGCCTTATCGTGACGGCTGACATGAGGACTTCGACGACGATCGCGTGGCGTGTCATGCGCGGGCCGGGCTGGCAGGATGCCGGCCTGGCCGCTGTCCTGCTCGCTGCCACGGTGGCGATCGGGAGCCCGACGGCGCAGCCGGACAGCGGTGTGTTCGCCACCGTGGCGTGGCTGCGGGAGCCGTGTGTGCAGTGGGTCCTCATCGGAGTCTGCGTCGCCGCCGTCGCCGTACGCCGAAGCCGGCCGATCCCCGCGCTGGTCGCCGCGACGCTGGCGGTCCTCGTGCAGATGGCGCTGGCCGCCGGACCGGCACCGGCGAGCGTGGCTGTCCTGATCCTGCTCTACACAGTCGCCGCGCATCGGCGGCGCGCGGTGTCCCTCGTGCTGCTCGGCGCGATGTTGCTCCTCGCGACTGCCTGGTCGGCGTACGCGGCCCTGGACGGCAGGACCGATGGATGGCTCGCCGAAGGCCGGCCCTTCGGCATCGGCGGGCACCAAGGACCGGACGTGGACGGGGACGCGCCGCCGGGACGGGCCGGGCCCGCCGGGCCACAGGGCGATGAGGCGCCCACCGATCTGGGCCCGACGGACTGGGGCGGGATCGCTTTTCTCGACCCGCTGCTGGTCGTCGCGTGGGCGATCGGATGGGGTATGCGCAGCCGCCGGGCGTATCTCAGCGAACTCGAGGCGCGAGCACGCGACCTGGAACACGAGCGCGATCAGCGAGCCGAGCTGGCGGCGGCAGCCGAACGCGCCAGGATCACCCGCGAGCTGCACGACGTGGTGGCCCACGGCCTGGCGGTGATCGTCATGCAGGCCCAGGGCGGGGCGGCCGCGTTCGCCAAGCGGCCTGACGACACCCTCGCGGCCCTCGACACGATCGTCTCGACCGGGCGTGCTTCGCTCGCCGACATTCGTCACGTGCTGTCGGCGTCGGGGCCGATCGGTGACTCACCGCGACCTGTGCCGGGCCTGGCCCAGCTGCCGCGCCTCGTGGACCAGGTCCAGCGCGCCGGCACCCCGGTCGAGCTGCGGGTCGACGGCACCCCGCGACCGCTGCCGACCGGCGTCGACGTCGCGTCGTACCGGATCGTTCAGGAGGCGCTGACCAACACCATGAAGCACGCCGGACCGGGAGTACGTGCGCAGGTGGTCGTCACCTACGACGGCTCTGGCCTGAGCATCTCCGCGAGCGACAACGGCACCGGCTCGCCGGCCGTCGGCGCGAACGCCTCGTCGGGCGTCGGCGGGGCCGGCGGCGAGTCGAAAAGCACGGCCGGCAACGGACTCAAGGGCATGCGGGAACGCGTGACGCTGCTGGGCGGCGACCTCGAAGCCGGACCCGCACCCGGCGGCGGTTTCCTTGTCCGCGCCCACCTGCCCGTGAACTCCGGAGAGACCATATGATCCGCGTGCTGCTCGTCGACGATCAGGCGCTGCTCCGCGCCGGGGTCCGCATGATCGTGGAGAACACCGAGGACATGGCGGTGGTCGGGGAAGCTGACGACGGCGCGACCGCCACGGCCCTGGCCGCCGAGACCGCACCCGACGTCATTCTCATGGACATCCGGATGGCCGACGTCGACGGGCTGGAAGCCACCCGCCGCATCCGCACTGCTCAGCCGGACGGGCCGCACGTCCTCATCCTCACCACGTTCGACCTGGACGAGTACGTGTACACCGCGCTTCGCGCCGGAGCCAGCGGGTTCCTCCTCAAGGACACGCTCGCCGCCGATCTGCTCTCCGCGATCCGCGTCGTGGCCCGAGGCGACGCCATCGTGGCCCCCTCGGTCACGCGGCGGCTGATCGAGCGCCACATCGGTCAGTCCGGTGACCCCCTCCCCCGCAGCAGCACCGATCTGGACGTGCTCACCGATCGCGAACGAGACGTGCTCGCCCTGATCGCGCGCGGTCTGTCCAATGCGGAGATAGCGGGGCGGCTCTATCTCACCGAGGGGACCGTGAAGGGCTACGTGAGCCGGGTCTTGGCCAAGCTCGGCCTCCGGGATCGCGTACAGGCCGTCATCTTCTCCTACGAATGCGGGCTGGTACGCCTCGGTTCATGACCGGGCAGGGCGGCGGTGTCGCGGCATCCGATGTAGATGAACGCGCTCGGAACGCGTTGCGCCTCCGATGCCACGGAAGTCCACTTCTGTGGTGGAATAGCGGCCGAAAGCCGGAGCCACAGTGGATCCGGCATGTCCGTCCGTTTTGGAGGATCGTAAAGATGAAGTGGACCCGCAGGTTGGCCTTGGGCGTAGCGGCGACGGTTCTGGTGGTGGCCGGCACGGCCGCACCGGCGAACGCGAGCACGAACATCGGCTGGATGTACACGCAGGGCGCCAACGGCAAGGCCTACTTCGACGCGGATGTCGCCGGATGGACGGGCGCCGAGCAGATCACCGTCTGCGACATCGACACGGACGGCCACTCGGTGCGCGCGTATCTGTACAACGAGAACACCGGCGGCCTGATCGAGTGGATCGGCGACTCGCAGAACGACGGGAGTTGCGTCAGCGTGGCGTACAACATGGTGCTCGACGAGGTTCTCGTCGAGCTCGCGGTGTGTGACTACGAGGCCAGCACGGGCAAGGTCTGGGACTGCGCCAGCGCTCGGGGCTGGTCCTGATCGGTGGCCTCGGGGTGGTGCGCGGGCTGCGCACCACGTCAGGATTTCGCTGTTGATCTAGGGATGGCCGGAAAGATCAGGATCTGGCATGCTACGGCGATGAATATCGCGAAACGTATCGCCATCGTCGTGGTTGGAGCGCTTACGGCGGTCATGGCCATTGCGGGGCCCGCCTCGGCCGTCGTTCCCCCGCCGACCGAGTGGAACGAGGCGCAGTCGTACGGAATGGACCCGGCGACGGACGGGTGCATGCTGAACACCTATGCCCAGGCGTGCTTCCGCAAGGACGGCGACATCCTGTTCGTCAAGGACATGGAGTCCGACGGCTATCCCGCCGTCATCTACTGGCAGAACCACTACAACGGCGAGTTCTACCGCCAGGGCATCTGCATCAACCGGCTGACGGCCGGACATTGGGGCACCTGTAACAAGAACTACCACGAGGGTAGCCTCATCAGCTTCCGGGCCTGCCGATACATCGATGGCGAGCTGAGCAACTGCACGGACTGGAAGGGCATCAACGCCTGATCCCAGGCTCGCTGATTCGCCCGACAGGTGAGGACGGTGCCGCGCTGGAAACC
>NZ_JBFBAZ010000043.1:0-62268 GCF_040682475.1 Hamadaea sp. NPDC051192 | reverse complement strand
CCACCCCCCGCCCTCCTCGTTGATCATGGAGTTAACTGTGGTGTCGTCGGTGTGTCGAACCCGGATACCCCATGATCAACGGGTGGACTGCGCTGACTGGCGGGCGGATCGGTGTCGTCGGCGTTCGCTACTCTGACCGCCATGTCCGCGATCGCGTACGAGGCCCCTCGTTCCCGTAGGTTCGCGGCGCTCGCCGACAGCCTCTGGGTGCTACGCCAGGCGGGCGTCGTCTTCGGACGGCACTGGCCGGTGCTGATCACCCTGGCGCTGACCGGTGTCGCCGCCCACGACCTGATCCTCGAAGGCGCGGTCAAGGCCGCTCTGGTCAACAGCACCCTCGGGCTGCTGGTGATCGTCCTCGCGCCGCTCGCGACCCTGACGTCGCTGGTCTACATGCTTCGGGTGGTACGCGCCTCGCTGCCGCACCTCGACGCCGATCCGCCGACCTTCGGGAGCACCGGCGAGCGCCCGCCGACCTTGCTCGACTTCATCGGCTCCGTCGCCGTGCCGTATCTGGCTATCTATTCGGCGTACGGGTATATGAAGGACGACTTCACGCGATTCGCGTACGAGGTCTGGCGGAACGATCCGTTCTCCACTTTGGACCATCTGCCGTTCTCGCCGACCGTCGGGATCATCGCCGTCGTCGCGGTCGCGGTGGTCCTCCGGTTCCTCCTCGGACGGCTACGACGGCGCCGGGCCCTGCGCTGGACCGTCATCATCGGGGCGTACGTGGAGGTCATCTGGGTCGGGACACTGGTCATGGGGGTCAACGCTTCGCGTACCAACTTCGACGACTGGTTCGGCAAGCGCCAAGTCGGCACCTGGTTCCACGACGCGCTGGAGAAGCTGCCCGGCACCCAGATCGCCAGCATCCTCAGCGAGTGGTCCCGCCTCCTCTGGGAGAACGCCGATCTGGTCTTCCTCGCCCCGATCGCGTGGCTCACCATGGGCGCGGTCGTCTACGGCCGCACCATCGACGAACCGAAGCTCACCGACGAGCGCATCCTCACCGCGACAGCCCGGCGCATCAACACCCTGCCCGTGGTCAAATCCATCGCGAACCCGCTCAACGCCGAGTTGCAGAAGCGCTTCGGCCCGCTCCTCGGCAGCCTGCGGATGCTGGCCAAGGCCGGTCTGCGGCCTATGCTGCTGTTCTGCCTGGTCTTCGTGCTGCTTCAGTCGGTGGACGCCGGCCTCTGGGAACTCGAACGGTTCCTCATCGGCCCGCACGATCTCCAGGAGGTCTGGTGGCCCCTGTCGTACCTGCTGTCGCCGATCAACACCGCGATCCGCTTCGTCCTGCTGATCTGCCTGCTCGGCGCGGCGACCGACCGGATCCTGCGCTCGCGCGAGGCTAGCTGAGGATCAGCTAGTTGAGGACCAGGTAGTCGGGCAGCAGAGTGCTGAGCGAGAGGTGCACCTTGCCCGGGTACGCGTCCAGCGGCATGACGAAGTAGGTCTCGGTCCGCCACTGGTGGTTCGCACTGGGGTCGACGCTCGGAGTCGGGTTCGCCACTGCCTGCGTCGCCGTAGCGGACGGTGACGCGCTCGTCGACGTCCCCACCTGGTCAACGGGCTCGATCGCCTCCTCGACCGAACACGGGTCGTAGCCGAGGCTGGCGCCGCTCAACTCGTCCGGGCGGGCGGCGTACTCGTCGCCGGTGGTGGACAGCAAGGTGAGCTTGCACAGGCTGAGCGCCGTGCCCGGCCCTTCGAACGCCAGCACCACCCGGACGACCCGCATCCCGGTCGGGGCCGGCTTGCGCTGTCCGCCGTACGCGGGAAGATCCTTCTCCTCTGCCACCTCGACCAGACGAACGCGTACGCCGCCGTAGCTCGCCCAAGCGCCCTCGGCCACCTGGGCGGGGACCCGTTCCCGACGTGTCCACAGCGTCTCGTAGTTGCTGATGACCGGCTCCACGGCCGTCAGCACCAGCGCCGGAACGAGCAGCAGGACGCCGAAGATGTTGCGCCGCCACCAACCCGGCCGGGCCGAGCGGCCCTGGACGACCGGCGACTGTGGCGGAACCTGGCTTTGGGTCTGCATTCCAGGTTGCCCAGGGCGCATCGGGTAGCCCGCAACCTGTCCCGGCTGGCCCGGCAGTCCCGGCTGGCCCGGCGCGCCGAAGCCCGGCGGCGGTACGAACCCAGGAGCCCCCGGCTGCGCTGCTTGACCCGGCTGGCCGTAGGACGGCTGCCCGTAGTCCGGCTGCCCGGGCTGCGCCGGCTGGCTCGGCTGCCCATAGCCAGGCTGGGCATAGCCCACCGACGATGCCTGTCCAGATTGCGCCGGCTGGCCGTAAGCGGACTGGCCATAGGCCGGCTGTGCATAACCCGGCTGCCCAGGCTGACCCGGTTGCGCCGCCGGAATTTGCGCACCATAAGCAGGCTGGCCGGGTGCGCCGTAGGCGGGCTGGCCGGGCTGGGCCGCCTGGCTCGGCTGGCTCGGCTGGCCATAAGCCGGCTGGCCATGCTGCGCAGGCTGGGCGGGCGCACCGTAAGCGGGCTGGCCGGGCTGCACCGATTGGCTCGGCTGGGCATATGTCGGCTGCCCATGCTGTGCGGGCTGGCCATAGGCAGCTTGCCCCGGCTGCCCGAGCTGGCCCGGCTGGCCATGAGCCGACTGACCATGCTGCGCGGGCTGACCGTGCTGCGCGGGCTGACCATGCTGGCCATAGGCAGGCTGAGCGGCCTGGGCGGGCTGACCATACGCGGGTTGCCCCGGCTGGCCAGCAGTCGTCTGTCCCGGCCGAGCCGGCTGGCCGTAAGCGGCCTGGGCAGGCTGGCCGTAAGTCGGCTGGCCATGCTGCGCTGGCTGCGCGGGCTGGCCATAGGCAGGCTGGGCGGACTGAGCAGGCTGGCCGTGAGCCGGCTGCCCGTAAGCAGACTGACCGTAACCAGACTGGGCTGCCCCACCAGGAGCCGGCTGAGCCGGCTGGGCGGACTGAGCGGGCTGCGCGGGCTGGCCGTAAGCCGACTGGCCGTAACCAGCCTGCGGCGTGTACCCCGCCTGCGCTGGGTTGCCGGGCTGCGCTGGGTTGCCGGACTGCGCAGGCCGACCGGCGGGCGCAGAATAGCCGGATGCTGCAGTGCCAGGGGCGGCAGCGGCCGCCGGATAACCGGACTGAGCCGGATTCCCAGTTTGAGGCGGATACCCGGGTTGAGCCGAGTAACCGGGCTGCGTCGAGTACCCCGACTGGCCGGGCGACGAATAGGTCTGCGAATAACCCTGCGGCTGGCCCGGCACAGGCTGGCCCGGCTGCGCGTGCGACCCGGGCTGGCCTGGCGCGGAATGCTGGGCCGGCGGGGGCGGCACCGGGTTGCCTTGCGGATCCCACTGCTCGGTCATGAGCTGCTCCTCACGGTGGGACTCGACGTCACCCGCGGAGTCACGCGGGGACTCGTCGTGGCTTTCGGGCTCGACGTCGCCTTGGGGCTGGACGTGGCACTGGGGCTCGACGTCGCGCTAGGCGTGGCCGTCCCGGTCGGCTGGGTCGGCTGGGGCGTCGGGCTCGAGCTCGCCCCGGCCAGGACCGGCCGCGCGATCGTCATCGGGTTCTTGTCGGTCTGCCACTTCGTCAGGTCGTCCCGGCTGATCGGCAGGTCGAGCTCGGCCATCCCGTCCATCCGTTGATCCAGGGAGTCGGTGGCGAGCCGCAGGGCGAGTTTCAGCGGCACCTCGGTCGGGACCTCGAAGGCGAACTCCATGTCGACCGGGATGCCCGGTTGCAGATTCCGGCCGCCCAGTGCGTTCTGGGTGACCCGGCCGCTGGCGATGAAGGTGCGCTCGTCTCCGTCGCGCAGGGCGGCGTAGAAGATCCGGGTGGCTTCGTGGTTCGCCGTCAGCCGTACTTTGACGATGACCCAGACGCCCTTGCTCTCATGCAGGATGCCGCCGGAGCCGATCGCCTCGCCGCCGCGTACGCCGAGGAACCTGGCGTCGAACGATCGAGTGTGGACGGTCTGATCAGTGCCGCCGCTGGTGATGTATGGGCGCTGCTGCGTCTCCGGGCTGGGCTTGTAATTGCTGATCACCCCGCCGATCGCGAGGGCGGCGAGCACCAGAGCGCCGGTGCCCAGCCGGCGGAAGACCGGGGGCGTCGAGGATGTGCCGTCAGCCATTGCGCTTGTCCTCCACCGGCGCGGTCAATGCCGCACGTGGGACGTGGTCCAGCCACTCCATCATGTCCGTGAGGGAACTCTTCCGATGCGTCTTGCCCCAGATCTCCACCTCGACCTGGGTGGGCACGGTGTCGGGCTTGACTTCCCAGAGGAAGGCGACCTTCTCGGTGAGTCCCGGATGCAGCGCCTCGACCCTGGTGCCGTCGCTGGTCACGACGACCTCGCGGGCGAACTCGGGACCGTCGCCGTTGAACTCGTAGTGAAGGATGCCTGGAACGTCCTTGACCAGAATGATGTCGCGGATGTCGCGCCGGCTCACGACGTCGGTGATCTCGACCTCCGCGACGACGGCCAGCCAATGGTCCGCCGAATCCTTCAGTCTCACCTGCGGTTCCAGGCTGCCCACCAGGCGTACACTTGTGATCTTGACATTCCACGGCGTGCCCGCATTGACCTCGCCCACCTTGAGCACCGGTTCCGCCTGCTTGACCGGCGCGAAGCCGCCGAAGGCCGCGGACACCGCGAGCGCGAGCCCGCCCACCAGGTAGAGGAACCACTGCATCGGTGCGCGGGCGACCCTGCCCATGACTCCACTCATGCCACCGATGCCCTCCCCAGAGCTTGCGACCACCCACACCTACGGCGCGGGTCGAAGTATAGGTACCCCGCGCGACATGGACCTAGCCGAAGGTACGGGGCTGACCGGTCGCCTCCAGCACAGACATCCACAGGTCGCCATGCGGGTCGACCTGATTGCGCTTGCTGATCGCGAGCGAGATCGGCACGTGCACGAACCGGCCGCGCCAGCGCCCGACGACCATCGCCGTACGCCCGGCCATCGCGGCATGGACGGCGGCGTGCGCCAACCGGATGCAGTGGACGCTGTCGTACGGGTTGGCGGGGACACTGCGGATGGCGTAGCTGGGGTCGATGTACTTCATGTTCATCTCGAGCCCGTGCTCGGCGAAGTGGTCCGCGATGCGGTGCCGGAGGAACTGCCCGATGTCGCGTAGCCGCCGGTTGCCCGAGGCGTCATGCCCGGGATGGGTCGCGTCGGCCAGGAACTCCTGGCCTGCCCCTTCGGCCGCCACCACGACGGCCCGGCCGCGGCGCTCGACCCGGCGGCGCAGATGCGCCAGGAAGCCGTTCTCACCGTCCAGTTCGAACGGAACCTCGGGGATGAGGACGTAGTCCGCGTCGTTGTTGGCCAGTGCCGCGTAGCAGGCGATGAACCCCGAGTGCCGGCCCATGACGTGCACCAGTCCGACGCCGTTCGGCACCGCCCGCGCCTCGACGCTGGCCCCGCGGATCGATTCGGTCGCCTTCGCGAACGCGGTCTGGAAGCCGAAGGACTGATCGATGTACGGGATGTCGTTGTCGATGGTCTTCGGCACGCCGACCACCGCGATCTTGAGATTGCGCTCCTGAACGGTGTCGGCGATCCGCAGCGCGCCCCGCATCGAACCGTCGCCGCCGATCACGAACAACACGTTGATGCTCATGTGTTCGAGGCAGTCGACGATCTCGTCAGCGTCCTGCTCGCCCCGCGAGGTGCCGAGAATGGTGCCGCCGTACTCGTTGATCCCGCTGACGCTCTGCGGAGTCAGCTCCACGACCTCCCGGCCGTACTTGGAGATGAAACCCTGGTAGCCGTTGCGGAAGCCGTAGATCTTCTTGACCCCGTAGTGGTCGTTCAGCTCCCGGACCAGCCCCCGGATGACGTCGTTGAGGCCCGGGCACAGGCCGCCGCAGGTGACGATGCCGACCCTGGTCTTCGACGGCTGGAAGAAGATCTTGCGCCGCGGCCCGGTCGGCTCGAACCCCGGCAACTCGCGCGAGTCGAGGCCACGGGCGGCGACCATCTGCAGGGTGTCGTCGAAGAGGACCCGGTCGTCCTCGCGGACGTAGTGCTCGGTGGTCGGCCCGTCGGCGGGCAGCGCCACCAGCGGCGAGTCGATCCGGCACTCGCCCAGTGTCCGTACCGTGAGATCCGCAGTCCCGGGGGTCATCGGCAAAGCCTAACGTGAGCGCGTTTCGCCTGGTCATGCTTGGGCGGCGGGCGTCTCACACTGCGGTTGCATACCGACTCGCGCCAAGGTGCCCAAGGTCCGTAGACTCGACGCGCAGGGCCTCGTAGCTCAGGGGATAGAGCACCGCTCTCCTAAAGCGGGTGTCGCGCGTTCGATTCGCGCCGGGGCCACCAGGAGGCCGCAGGCCAGCGGCACGATGACCTCTGGCCTGCGGTTCTTTGATCTAGCACTCAGGCCCGTTCGTCCGCGGGCGCGCTCACGACGGCGTCGGAACGGCTGCGAGCATCATCACTCCCACTGGCAGGATCAGCCAGTACACAAGCACCACACCAGCCAGCAACTTGAGGTGCGCCCAGAGCGGAACAGTCACCCGAATCTCGGCTTCCAAAACGTCGGCCGCCTGGGCCGCACGGAACGCGTCGATCTCCTCAGCTGCGTTCCGTGCGCTGGGATGCCCTGCCACCTGCCCGGCCAGTGATCGCTGGAAAGCTGCCGAGTGGAGCGGTTCCGGCATGCCATCGACGACGACGTCAAAGCCGTCCTGCCACCTGACCTCCCGCACTGCTGACCAGGGGATGCAGTGATTCCGGCCGGGATTCCGGACGACCAGGTGACGCGGGGTCAGACGGACTACGGGGAACATCGTCACGATCGCACAGAGGTATGCGAAGAGGGATGAGATCACCGCGAGAAGGGCGATGCCGTGGAACGGAATCGTGTCCGCAGCGCCGCCCAAGACGAGCTCGAGGACGCCGACGAAGATCCATCCGCAAACGCCGACCGCGAATGTGAATCGGTTGCGGAAAGACCGCTTGGCGTTCGGGTGCGCTCGCCGAGGGAACGTGATCCGCGCGCTGGGTGTGAGTACTAACCACCACATCACGCACCATCCGCCGAGAACGGCGAGACAGAGCACACCGGTGATCATGTGCGAAGAATATGCGCCGTGGCGGTCCCACAGCGAGGAACATGATCACGGAGCTGGCCGGTCAGATAACGGGCTCCTGGCGATGCGGTTTCGTCCACGTTCGGTCCGCGTGACCGTTTTGATCTGTGGGCAGCCGGCTTTTTCGGCCCAGCCGGTACGCTGGGAGCGCCCTGACTCCCCGCCGCCGTGAAAGAAGTCGATGCACTCGCAGAACCATTGGTACGGCCATTCTCAGTTCCTCGCTGAGTACGCGGGACTGGGTTCGGGCCGCGCGCCACGCATCGACGGATACCTGCAGCACGGGTGGAACGTGCACAACGGGTTCGGCATCCGGACGCCGCTGATGCCGGGGGCGACGAAGCTGGTCTGGTCGGCTCGGCCGATGCGGCGCGGGTGGCGCTACGGCGATCGGAATTATCGCGTCATCGGGTCGCCGTGGGCGTACTTGTTGCGGGTGGAGCCGGGCGAGCCGCAGGAACGCGCGGGCACCATCTTCTATCCGTTCCACGGCATCCCGTCGCAGTCGGTGACCGGCGATCACGAGAAGCTCGCCCGTGAGGTACGCGAGACCGAGGACGGCCCGGTCACGGCCGCGCTCTATTGGCTGGAGTACGAGCAGCCGGAGATCCGGCGGGCGTACGAGAAGGCCGGGTTCCGCGTCATCTGTCACGGGTACCGCACCGGCGGGTTCGACCGCGGCAGCAACGCGATGCTGCGCAATCAGCTTCACGAGCTGCGCCGGCATCGGCGGGTGGTGTCCAACCGGCTGGCGACGGCGGTGCTCTACGGCGCGAGCGTGGGCTGCGAGGTCGGCATCTACGGCGACGAGATGCTCATCGAGAACGAGCATCCGATCTACGGCGGGAACGCCCGCATCCGGCGTACTTGGCCGCAGATGCACGCGACGTTCGTGGATCGGGAGGCCGCCACTGCGGTGGCCGACGAGGAACTCGGCTTGAGCCGGCTCCTGAGCCCGGCCGAACTCGCCGACGTCTGCGGCTGGGCGCTGCCCGACTCCGGCACCGCCGAGGTGCCGCATCAGCGAACCGACCGGAGGGACTGAAGGTGGACGCGGTCAACCTCGCTGGTGAGGAGATGCTCGACTGGACGGAGCCGCCCGCCGACCGGCCGGGTTCGACGGCTGTGCTCAGCCAGGCGATCCGGGACCTGATCACGCCGGGCGGACGCGTTCTGTTCGCCGGGAATGACGACGAGGAGCTGATCCGCTCGCTGGTGGCGACCGGTACGCACGTCGACCTCCTGCTCCGCGGCCACACCGATGCCGAGACCGCGCAGACGGCGTACGCCGGGCTGCCGGTGACCGTCCACAATGGCAGCCTGAACATGTTCGGCGAGACGGGCTACGACGCCGTCCTTGCGCTCGGCGGGATCGCCCGACTGAACACACCCGAACACGTGCTGAGCTGGCCGGACGCGGTCGCTGCGCTGCGGCGTACGCTCCGGCCGGGCGGCACGCTCGCCGTCGTGGTCGCCAATCCCTTCGGCGTCGACCGCATCGCCGACCCGCGCTCCGGCGTACGCGCCTCGAACGACGACTGGCCCACCGGCACGGCTTCGCGCCCGGTCACCGGCCTGGGCGATGCGCTGGCGACGCTCGACCTGGCCGACGTCCGGACGTTGGGGCTGTTCCCGGGGCTGGACGCACCGACGGCCGTCGTCGAGCGAGCGGCGCTCACCGAGGAGCTCAGCGGCCTGATCACCTCGGCCTGGACCTGGTCGCCGGACCATCCCGTTGTCACCGATCCGCGTCGCCTCGTCCGGGACGCGATCCGGGCCGGACTGGGCTGCGAACTCGCCCCGGCGTGGCTGTTCGTCGGCCACACCGGGACACCGACCGGTTCGGCGCCCGTGGCGACGGCGTACGCGGACCGCCCGTTCGCGCCCGACTTCGCCGTCGTCCAGGTCCTCCGGGCCGACGCCGACGGCTGGCACCGCGAACCCGCCGGCGAGCCGGTCCAGCGGACGAAGAACGGGTTCACCCGATCGCCGGAGCTGCTCGCCGGCCGGGTGAGCGCCGGGCCACTGGCCGAAGACGTCCTCCTCGACGCGTGCGGCCAGCACGACCTCGCGACGGTACGCACGCTGCTCACCCGATACGTGGCCTGGCTGCGTACGCGCGACGGGCGGATCGGGGCGACCCTGGACAACGTCGTCGACACCGGCGACGGGCTGGAGCTGTTCGACCCCAGCTGGGCGAGCACCACCGAACCGACGGCCGAAACGGCGGCGACACGGGCGTTCCTGCGGTTCGCCCAGCGACTGCGGTCCGGGGCGTACGAGAACCCGTGGCCGGTCGGAGTCTCCGTCGAACGGCTGACGATCACGCTGGCGGCGACCGCCGGACTGACGATCACCCCCGACGACGTACGCGCCGCAGCCGACCTGGACGCTGAGATCGCTGCGGCGCTGGGCGAACCGACCGGCGAGAGCACTGCTCCAGAGGGGCAGCGGGAGGCCTTGGCCACCGTCGCGCGGCTGACCACCGCCCTCGCCGAGGCCCAGGCACAGGCCACGTTCCTCGAGGAACTGGTCGCGAAGCGGGACCGCCAGCTGGCCGACCTGCGCCGATCGGTCACGTTCATGATCGGCCGGGTCGTCACCGGGCCGCTGTCGGCGTTGCGCAAAGCCCGCCGCCGCCTCCGCCGCTAACCCCCCACCCCGCGCCCACGCCCCGCAGCCGGCGGGAAAGCTGCAGATCACGGTTACGCAGGCCAAATCGGCCTGCGGAAGCATGCACAACCGTGATCTGCAGGGAAGCGGGCCGACGTGGAAGCGGACCGGCAGGGAAGCGGCAGGAAGAGAAAGCGTCTTGCGGAGGGGAGACGGCCGGGGGTATGTTGTTCTCAGAGTGAGTTAATCTCAACAAGAGAAAGACAGGGCGAGCATGACCTCCGAACGTGAGTACCTCGACGCATACGACCCCCGGGCCTTTCCGGCAACGGCGGTGACAGTGGACGTCGTGGCTCTGACGATCCGCGAAGGTCGGCTCCACGTCCTGCTCATCGAGCGCGGCGAACATCCATACGCGGGCCAAAAGGCGTTGCCGGGCGGCTTCGTCCGCGAGGAGACGCTCGACGCGGCGGCGCGGCGGGAACTCGCCGAGGAGACGGGTCTGACGCCGGAGCAGGACGCCATGCGGCGGGTCCATCTGGAGCAGCTGGGCACGTTCGGCGATCCCGGCCGCGATCCCCGGATGCGGGTCGTGTCGGTGGCGTACCTGGCGTTCGCGCCGAGCCTGCCGGATCCGCGTTCGGGCGGCGACGCCGCCGCGGCCGGCTGGTTCCCGGTGGACGAGGTTTCCGGGCTGGCCTTCGATCACGACGAGATCCTGGCGGCCGGGCTCGAACGCGCTCGGTCGAAGTTGGAGTACACGCCGCTGGCGACGGCTTTCGTCGGCTCCGAGTTCACCGTCGCCGAACTGCGCGCGGTGTACTCCGCGGTCTGGGGCGAGGACCTGCACGCCGGCAACTTCCACCGCAAGGTCCTCTCGGTGCCCGGCTTCGTGGAGAGCACGGGTGCCACGACCGAGCGCGGTGGTGAACGCGGTGGTCCGCGCGCCCGCCTCTACCGGGCCGGCGACGCCCGCCTGCTACACCCCGCACTGCTACGCCCCGCTAGCGAAGACGACGTCCGATAACGCCGGCACCGGGCGACGACGGCGTGCACCGACCAGCGGCGAACCCGGCCGCGAAGCAAGCGATCACGAAGCAAGCAGCCACAAGACAAGCGGCCACAAGACAAGCAGCCACACAGGAATAACCGGGAAGGGGAACGAGATGGGAAGCGGACGCTGGTCCACCGACGTCTACCAGGCCGGGGAACGATACCGGGCGGCCTCCGGCGAGAGCGCCTTCGCGTACAGCGACAGCGGTGCGCGGACGGTGCATCCCCGGCTGGATCCACGGCAGGCCCGGCTGCGGGAGAGCCGGGACAGCGCCGAGCACCCCCGGTCGACGGCGATCACGGTGCTCTTCGACGTCACCGGGTCGATGAGGCACGTGCCCCGCACGTTGCAGACGAAGCTGCCGGATCTCTTCGAGCTGCTGGTCCGCAAGGGTTACGCCACCGACCCGCAACTCATGTTCGGGGCGATCGGCGACGCCACCTGCGATCGCGTACCGCTCCAGGTCGGGCAGTTCGAATCGGACAACCGGATGGACGACGACCTCGGCCGCATCGTGCTCGAAGGCGGCGGGGGCGGTCAGCGCACCGAGTCCTACGAGCTGGCCATGTACTTCATGGCGCGCCACACCGACATCGACTGCTTCCGGCGGCGGGGGCGGCGTGGTTACCTGTTCATCATCGGCGACGAGATGGCGTACCCCGAGGTCAGTCCGGCTGAGGTCAGCCGGGTGATCGGCGATCGCCTGCCCGGCCCGATCCGGACCGAGTCCATCGTGGCCGAGCTGCAGCAGAGCTACGACGTCTACTACATCCTCCCGGCCGGCACGAACTACGCCGGGGATCGCCAGATCCTCGGCTACTGGCGGCGGCTGCTCGGGCAGAACGTCATCGAGCTGGACGACCTCGACGCCGTGTGCGAGACCATCGCGCTCACCGTGGGTCTCGGCGAGCGGGCCATCAGCCTGGACCAGGGTCTCGGCGACCTGGCCGAGGTCGGCTCGGGGGCCGGGTACGTCGTCGGCCGCGCGCTGTCCCGAGTGGTCCGCCTGTGATCGACGCCCGGCACACGGTGGTCGTCGATCTCGGCTACGGCGACGCCGGTAAGGGCACGGTCGTGGACTGGCTCTGCGCGAACGAACCGGTCTTCGCGGTCATCCGGTTCAACGGGGGCGCGCAGGCCGCCCACAACGTGGTGGCGTCCGACGGGCGCCACCACACCTTCTCCCAGTTCGGCTCGGGCTCGTTCCGGCCGGGCGTGCGGACGCATCTCTCCCGCTTCATGGTCGTCGACCCGGTGCTGCTCGCGATGGAGGAACGGCATCTCGCGGCGTTGGGCGTACCAACATGGGAGAGATTGACCGTCGACGAACGCGCGTTGCTCGCGACGCCGTGGCACCGCGCGGCCAATCGCCTGCGCGAAACCCGGCGAGGCGGCGAGCGTCACGGTTCGTGCGGGGTCGGGGTGGGCGAGGTGATGGCCTACAGTCTCGCGCATCCCGACGCGCCGCGGGTGGGTGACGTCCGCGATCCGGCGCGGCTCCGTCGCGTTTTCCAGCTGGTACGCAAAGAGCTGAGCACTGAGCTGGGCGACTTGGGGTACGACGTGCCGGTCGAGGACGTGGCGACCGCCTACGAGGACTTCGGTCGCACTGTGTCGATTATGGATGGCCCCTACGGCGCGGAGCTGCTGGCCGCCGGGCCGTGCGTCTTCGAAGGCGCGCAGGGCGTGCTGCTCGACGAATGGCGGGGCTGGCATCCCTACACCACCTGGTCGACGACGACCTTCGACAACGCGACGATGCTGCTGGACGAGGCCGGCGAACAGGCTCGCCGGCTCGGCGTCGTCCGCGCGTACACGACTCGGCACGGGCCGGGCCCGATGGTGACCGAGGACGCGCACCTGACCGCCGCGCTGCCGGACGTGTACAACACGGACGGTCGCTGGCAGGGCGGGTTCCGGGTCGGTCACTTCGACGCCGTCGCCCACCGGTACGCCGTGGAGGTCTGCGGCGGCGTGGACGGCCTGGCCGTCACCCACCTCGACGTCGCCGCGCGTACGCCCGAACTGCGGATGTGCCCGGCCTACGAGACCGGCGAACGGATCGCGCTGGGCGAGTTCGGGGACTTGGCGTACCAGGAGAAGCTCACGGCGCAGCTGTTCACGGCCGCTCCGGTGCTCGACGACCACCCCTCGGCCGACGCCATCGCGGCCGCGTTGGACGCGCCGGTGCTCCTGGAGTCGTGGGGGCCGACGGCGGAGGACAAACGCGTGCGGGGATGATCGCGGGATGGAGATCCGCGCCGCCCGGTCCGAGGACTACGACCCGATCATCGCCGTCGTCGACGACTGGTGGGGC
The DNA here is from genome assembly GCF_040682475.1 of Hamadaea sp. NPDC051192. Taxonomy (NCBI): domain Bacteria; kingdom Bacillati; phylum Actinomycetota; class Actinomycetes; order Micromonosporales; family Micromonosporaceae; genus Hamadaea; species Hamadaea sp. NPDC051192. The sequence continues at coordinate 49,183 of NZ_JBFBAZ010000043.1, read as the reverse complement.
CGCCCGATCGCCGGCTCGCTGCCTCGACTGTTCTTCGACCACTTCCATCGGACGAGCCTGATCGCGACGTCGGACGGCGTACTGGCCGGGTTTCTCATCGGCATCCTGTCGCCCTCGTCGGCCGAGGACGCGTACATCCACTTCGTCGGGGTCAACCCGGCGGTGCGGAGCACCGGGCTCGGCCGTCTCCTCTACGAGCGCTTCTTCGAACTGGCCCGGGCCGACGGGCGTACGCGGGCCGGGGCGATCACCGCGCCCGTCAACGCCGGGTCGATCGCCTTCCACCAGCGCATGGGTTTCGCCGTACGCGGCCCCGTCGCCGGGTACGACGGGCCGGGCAAGGACATGATGGTCTTCTCCCGCGCCTTGTAGGCAGTATCGAAGTATTGACGTTTGTGTAACGCCGGGGTTATCTATACGTCCATGAGAGCGCTCTCACGGAACTCCTCGCCCCGGCGGCTGCTGGTCGCGGCCGTCGCCCTCGGCCTCACCGCGGCCGCCGCGTTCGCCGGTACGCTCGGCGCCAACGCCGCCCTCCCGTCCACCCCCAGCGGATGGACCCAGGTCTTCGCCGACGACTTCACCGGCAGCGCCGGTGCCGGCGTCAACACGGCGAACTGGCAGTACACCACCGGAACGAGCTATCCCGGCGGGCCGGCCAACTTCGGCACCGGCGAGGTCGAGACGATGACCTCCAGCACCACGAACGTCCGGCTGGACGGCTCGGGGAACCTACTGATCACCCCGGTCCGGGACAGCGCCGGGAACTGGACCTCCGGCCGGATCGAGACCATCCGCTCCGACTTCCAGCCGCCGTCCAACGGCGTACTGCGGGTCGAGGCCCGGATTCAGCTGCCCAACGTCACCGGCAACTCGGCGCTCGGCTACTGGCCGGCGTTCTGGATGCTGGGCGCCCCGTATCGCGGGAACTACTGGAACTGGCCGAGCATCGGCGAGATCGACATCATGGAGAACGTCAACGGGATCAACAACGAGTGGGCGACTCTCCACTGTGGTACGACGCCGGGCGGTCCGTGCAACGAGACCAGCGGCATCGGCGGCCAACGGGCCTGCTCCCCCACCACCTGCCAGGCGGACTTCCACACCTACCGCGTCGAGTGGGACCGCAGCACCAGCCCGCAGCAGATGCGGTGGTACCTCGACGGCGTCCAGTTCCACACCGTCAACGCCAACCAGGTCGACGCCACGACCTGGACGAACGCCACCAACCACGGCTATTACGTCATCCTGAACGTCGCGATGGGCGGCGGCTTCCCAGCTGCGTTCGGCGGCGGTCCCACCTCGGCCACCGTCTCGGGCATCCCGATGAAGGTCGACTACGTCGCCGTCTACAGCAAGGCCGGCAGCGGCTCGACGAGCTCCCCGACTCCGTCTCCCACCACCGGAGGCGGTACGCGCGACGCGTACTCGACGATTCAGGCCGAGTCCTACAACTCCCAGAGCGGTACGCAGCTGGAGGCGTGCACCGACACCGGCGGCGGGCAGAACCTGTCGTACGTCACCAACGGCGACTGGGCGCTGTACCAGAACGTCAACTTCGGCAGCACTCCGGCGACGCAGTTCTACGGACGCGTGGCCAGCGGCGCCGCCGGTGGCGTGAGCGGCCTGGTCCAGGTACGCCTCGACAGCCTGTCCAACGCCCCGATCGGGTCGTTCGCGCTCGCCAACACCGGCGGCTGGCAGACGTGGTCCACGGTGCCGGCCAACATCACCGCCGTCACCGGTACGCACAACGTCTACCTGACCTTCAGCAGCGGCCAGCCCGCCGACTTCGTCAACGTCAACTGGATCTCATTCGGCCACTAACCCACCCACCCCCAGCCCACCCCCAACCCACCCACCCCCACCCACCCACTCACCCCCAACCCCGTTGATCATGGAGTTAACTGTGGTCTCACCGGTGTGTCGCAACCGGAAACTCCATGATCAACGGGGACGTACGGGCGGGGGCGGAGGGCGTACAAGTGGCGGTTAGAGGGAGAGACGGAGACCGGGGGTCGCGGCGACCACCGGGCATCGCGCGTGGGCCGCGGCCTCCGCGAGCAGCGCGACCGGATCGTGCCACGGCCGGAGGTGCGTGATGACCAGCAGTCGCGCGCTGGCCGACGTGGCCAGGCGCCCGGCGTCGCCCGCGCTCAGATGGCCCTTCTCCGGCTCCGCGTCGAACCCGGCGGCCTCGGCGAGCACGACGTCGCAGCCGGCCGCCAGCTCCTCCAGCTCGGCGCAGGGCTCGGAGTCGGCGGTGTAGCAGAACCGGTCGTCGACGCGGATCGCCCAGGTTTCGCGAGTGTGGCGGACTGGAGCGAGCCGCACCGTGAACGGACCGATCCGGGTCGTGGCCAACGCCTCCGGTACGCGCCGCAGCTCCGCGTCGGCGTCGTGCTGCCAGATCCGCAGCGTGTCCGGACCGTAGACCGGGATCGGCGGCGCCTCCGGGTGGAACCGTTCCTTGTGGTACCCGATCGCGAACAGGTCGTCCGAGTGGTCGCCGTGCGAGTGCGAGATGAAGACGGCGTCGAGCGCGCCCGGATCGGTGTATCGCAGCAGCGGGCCGGCCGAACCCGTGCCCGCGTCAAGCAGCAGCCGGAAGCCCTCCCGCTCCAGCAGGTAACTGGAACAGGCCGAGTTCGGGCCGGGGATCGAGCCGGAGCAGCCGACGACGGTCAAGCGCATCGCTTGATCTTGCCCCGTTTCCGGCCGATCGCCCACCGGCTACGCTGCCGGCGGACGACCTGCCGGGAGGTCAGCGACGGCCGATGTCGATCCGGTCGCCCCGCTCGTCGAAGAAGTGCAGCGCCTCCATCCGCACCGACACCGCCAGTGGATGACCGTTCGTCACCTGTGGGTACGGCGCGAGCCGGACCGCCAACTCGGCGGGGCGGCGGTGGTGGCGGCCGTCGCTGAGGACGCTCGTACGCTCGGCGACCGCCGTCGTGGCGGCCGGGTCACGGGGCGTCACGCGGCCGCTGAGCCGGCTGAGGACGTGGCCGAAGCGGCGCAGACCCCGGTTGCCGTTCTCGTCCGTGCCTTCGGCGGGAGCGCCGCCCAGTTCGTCGATGACGACGGCGGTGGCGCCGATGTCCACGAAGGCCAGCGACTCGTGGCCGTGGTGTTCGAGGTAGCGGATGCGGCCCTGGAGCACGTCGCCGGGGGTATCCGGGGCGACCGGCATCAGCGCCTCCGCCCGTACGCCGACGACGATGCGCTCACCGTGGTAATGCGACACCGCGCGGGCGCGAATGTCGTCCCACCGCAGATAAAGCGACTGCTCGCCGAGGTTCAGCTGGACGTAGCGGTCCAGGTGGACGTAGACCGACGCCTCCAGCAGGTTCATCCGGGGGCTGCCGAGGAACGCCGCGACGTAGAGGGTCGCCGGCTTGCCGTAGACCTGGGTCGGGGTGCCGACGTCCTGCAGCACGCCCTTGCGCATGATGGCGACGCGGTCGGCCATGGTCAGCGCCTCGGCCTGGTCGTGCGTGACGTAGATGGTGCTGACGCCCAGCTCGTGGACCAGACCGGAGATCTCCGCCCGCAGCTCGGCGCGCAGTCCACTGTCCAGATTGGACAGCGGCTCGTCCATCAGGAAGAGGCCTGGGCGGCGGACGATGGCCCGTCCCATCGCCACCCGCTGCCGCTGGCCGCCGGAGAGCTGGCTGGGCTTGCGGGCGAGCACGTCACCGATGCCGAGCGCGGCGGCGACGTCGGCGACCCGCTCCTGCCTCGGCTGGGGCTCCACACCGGACAGTCGCAGCGGGAAGCCGATGTTGTCCCCGACGGTCATGTGCGGGTAGAGCGCGAAGTCCTGGAACACCATGGCGATCCGCCGGTCACGCGGCGCGAGCTGGTTCGCCAGCACGCCGTCGAGCATGATCGCGCCGCTCGACGGGTCCTCCAGCCCGGCAACCATGCGCAGGACCGTGGACTTGCCACAGCCGGACGGACCGAGGAGGACCATGAACTCCCCGTCAGCCACGTCCAGATTCACATTGTCGACCGCGACCGTCCCATCCGGGAAGACCTTGGTCACGTCCTTGAGCGCGACGGTAGTCACCGTCACCTCCCACACTGTTCCGGCCGCAAGTCTCGTAACTGTGACGAAAACCTCTCGGTCAGTACATCGGGTAAACGTTTGATGTTCAGCCCGTATTGGCGCCGTTACGCAGCAGCTAGAAAGAGGGGTCCTGTCGCCGGGCGGCCTTGTACCCCCATCGCAGCGCCGAATAAACCGGGTACAGCCGCTTGGCCAACAGAACGTATTTGATCTGATGGATTCGACCGCCCGGCGGGGCCCATCCCGGTGGCGCGTACCGGTGCTGGAAGGCGGCCAGCCGGAGGAAGAACTCCCTGCGTAGCCGGGCATCGGGCACTCTGGTCTCGTTGCCGAGGACGGCGATGCCCTGCCGCATCGACTGTTCGAAGAGGACCGGCCGCAACGGATGGTCCGCCGGCACGGCCGCGAAGACCAGCTCCCAGTGGTGGATCATGCCGAGATGGCGGGCTCCGCCGGTGGACGTGATCGCGCCCTCGCGCAGTCGGTAATAGACACAGACCTCGTCGAGGAAGGCGATCCGGCGTGCGGCGAGCACCGCCGGATACGTCCAGGACACGTCCTCGTACAGGCCCGGGTGGAAGCGCAGCCCCTGGTCGAGGAGGAACTGGCGGCGTACGACCCGGTTCCAGGCCACGTGCAGCAGCCCGACGACCGATGGCCGCTCCACCGCCGAGAACACCGCCGGCCCCGGCGAGCGCGCCAACGCCCGCGCCATGGCGCTGCGCCGGCTCGTCCGGGTGTCTTCGGCGTACCGGGCGAAGTCGACGATCAGCATGTCGAGCGCCGAGTCGGCGGTCAGGCGCCGGATCACCGCGGCGATGGCCCCGTCGGCCAGCCAGTCGTCGCTGTCCACGAACCAGACGAAAGCGCCGGTCGCCTCGTCCAGGCCCGCGTTCCGGGCCCGGCCGAGGCCCACATTCTCGGTCAGATGTCGTACGCGTACGCGAGGGTCGCGGGCGGCGTACTCGTCGGCGATGTCACCCGAGCCGTCTGGCGAGCAGTCGTCCACGACGATCAGCTCGAGATCCTCCGGAGCCGATCGCAGAATCGAGTCGAGGCACTGCCTCAGGTACGCCTCGACCCGGTAGACCGGCACCACGACGCTCAGCAACGGCACGCTGCATCATCGCATGCCGCATGCGAATTATCGGATGAATCGCGACAGATCAGGCCACGGCCGGAGCCGGCACCGGTCCGCCCTTGTACGCCTCCAGCGCCTGCTCCACGGTGCCGTCGACGCGCAGCTCGCCGCGGTCGAGGAACAGCCCGCGGGTGCAGAAGCCGGTGAGGTCGGCCTCGTTGTGCGAGACCAGCACCATCGTCCGGCCCTCGGCGAGCAGCCGCTGCATCGTGCCGTAGCACTTGGCCCGGAACTCGGCGTCGCCGACCGCCATGACCTCGTCCACCAGCAGGATCGGGTGCTGCAACTGGGAGATGATCGAGAAGCCCAACCGGACCTTCATGCCCGAGGAGTAGTGACGCACCGGCGAGTCGATCGACTTCGCGACCTGCTCCCCGGCGAAGTCCACGATCTCGTCGAACTTCGAGGCCAGTTCTTGCTTGCTCAGCCCGTGCAGGGAACCCACCAGGTTCAGGTTCTCCCGGCCGGTCAGGTCGTTGGAGAAGCCGGCCGACAGCTCCAGCAGCGGCGCCACCCGTCCGCGTACGCGGATGTTGCCCTCGTCCGGGATGAGCACCCCGGCGATCAGCTTCAGCAGGGTGCTCTTGCCGGTGCCGTTCTTGCCGATGACCCCGACGGCCTCACCCGGCTTGATGTCGAAGGAGAGCTTCCGCAGCGGCCAGAACTCGCCTTCCACACCCTTGTGGATGTCGCGCTTGCGGCCGTGGAAGACCAGCTCGCGAACCTGAAGGTTGCGACGGCGACCTTTGACGAACCGTACGCCGAGGTTCCGGGCGCTGATGATGGGTTCGCTCACGGGGTCACAGCTCCTTGAGAACCGAGGGCTCAAGCTTGTGGAACGTCCACCAGCCGAGGAGAAGAACGAGGGTGCACCCGGCGGCGCAGGAGAGCAGCAGCCCGAGCGACGGCCACTCCTGCGGGAACCACGCGGAATGCTGGAGCTGCATGATCCCGACCAGCGGATTGGCCTGGTAGAGGATCTTCACCCACTCGGGGACGTCGTTGCTGTTGACGACCTTCTCGAGGGGGTAGATCACCGGCGCGGCGTAGAGCAGGATCCGCTGCGCGAGCCGGATGAACCGCTCGACGTCCGGGAGCATCACGTTGAGGCCGCTGAGCAGCAGCGCGACGCCGGTCAGCAGGATGAACTGGAGCACCACGGCGAGCGGGATGCCCACCGCCGTACGCCACGTGACGTGACCGTGGAAGATGATCGCCGCTGCGATCAGCACCGGAATGCCCGCGAGGTACTCGGCGAACCGGCCGGTGACCCGGCCGAGCGGGAAGATCTCGCGCGGCACCTTGATCGTCGTGATCAGGCGGGCCTGCGCGGTGAGCGCGGTCGTCGACTCCGACAACGCGCTGCTGAACCACTGCCAGGCGAAGATGCCGGAAAGGATGAACAGCGGGTAGGACGCACCCTCGAAGGTGCTGCGGCTGCCGTAGAGCACACCGAAGACGAACCAATAGATCAGGCCCATCGACAGCGGCTCGATCAACGACCACAGGTATCCCAGCACCGACTGCTGGTACTTGACGGCCAGATCCCGCTGCACGAGCACACGCAGCGTGCTGCGATGGCCCCAGACCCCGGCCACGCTCGTACTCACCCAGGACCTCCCGGCGTCATCATCCTCAAAGACTGTGGGCGCAAGGGTAACAGCGCTCTCCCGCTCGGATAGACCCACGGTCAGCACTCGATGACGTTGACCGCAAGGCCACCGCGAGCGGTCTCCTTGTACTTCACCTTCATATCGGCTCCGGTCTCCCGCATTGTCTTGATCACCTTGTCGAGGCTGACGTAATGGTTCCCGTCACCCCGAAGGGCCAGGCGGACCGCTGTGATCGCCTTCACACTGGCGACGGCGTTCCGCTCGATGCAGGGGATCTGCACCAGACCACCCACAGGATCGCAGGTCAGACCGAGGTTGTGTTCCATAGCGATTTCGGCGGCGTTTTCCACCTGCGCGGGCGACCCGCCCATCACCTCGGCCAGCCCGGCCGCCGCCATCGAGCAGGCCGAGCCGACCTCGCCCTGGCAGCCGACCTCGGCGCCGGAGATCGAGGCGTTCTCCTTGAACAGGACGCCGACCGCGCCCGCGGTGAGCAGGAAGCGAATGATGCCGTCGTCGTCGGCCGCGGGGACGAACCGGGCGTAATAGTGCAACACCGCCGGAACGATGCCGGCGGCTCCGTTCGTGGGTGCGGTCACAACCCGGCCGCCGCCCGCGTTCTCCTCGTTCACGGCCAGGGCGAACAGCGTCACCCAGTCCATGACGCGTAGCGGATCGGTCATGCCCAACCGGCCGACTTCCGACTGAAGCTGGCGACGCAGCTCGGCGGCACGGCGGCGGACCTTGAGCCCGCCGGGCAGGGTGCCCTCCTGGGTGCAGCCGGCCTCGACGCAGTCGGCCATCACCTGCCAGATGTGCAGCAGACCGGCCCGGACGTCGGCCTCGGAGCGCCAGGACAGCTCATTGGCGAGCATCACGTCGCTGATCCGCAGGCCGGTCTCGCGGGTGTGGGCCAGCAGCTCGGCGCCGGTGCTGAAGGGATAGCGCACGGGGGTGTCGTCCGCCTTGATCCGGTCGGCCCCGGCCGCCGCCTCGTCGACCACGAATCCGCCACCCACGGAGTAGTACGTGCGGCTACGCAGGACCGCACCCGCCGCGTCCCGGGCGGCGAAGGTCATGCCGTTGGGGTGATAGGGCAGCGCCCGCCGCCGGTGCAGGGTCAGCTCGACGGTGGCGTCGTGGACGCCCAGCAGGGCGACCCGCCCGGCCGCCCGCATGACGCCGGCCCGCTCGTCGGCGGTCTGGGTGTCGACGGTCTCCGGGTCCTCCCCGGCCAGCCCGAGGAGCACCGCCTTGTCGCTGCCGTGGCCATGGCCGGTCGCACCCAGCGAGCCGAAGAGTTCCGCCTGGATCGAGGCCACGTCGGCGAGTACGCCGTCGGCCTTGAGCCCGGCCACGAACGTCCGGGCGGCCCGCATCGGCCCCACCGTATGCGAGCTGGACGGCCCTATGCCGACCTTGAACAGGTCGAAAACGCTGATCACAACACTCCTCCGAGGCCGAGACCGCACCTCGTCGTGCTCGTTCCCGGCGGCCCCCAGCCTACTGTGCCCGGCCGGGGGCGGCCGTCCGCGTGAGCGCTTGTCTCCTGGACCGAAGTGCCGGCTGTCACGCCCGGAAGATCAGCGCGACGAACCCGTCAGGCGTTGGCGAACTCGACGGTGGCGGTGTAGCCCAGCGAGCGCATCATGCCGGTGAGCATCGCGCGCGTGTTGTTCTCCGCGCGCTGCTTCAATTCGCTCGCGGTGGCGGCCTCACCCAGCTTCTGCTCGGCGAGCACCATCACCTCCTGCTGGCGGCTGGTGTCGCCGTCGAAGAAGTCGCCGACCCGGTTGAACAGGCCACGCTCCTCGGCGAAGGCATAGCTGCGGCCGAGATCGAGATGCGGCTGTTCCAGCTGCGGACCGGGCAGGGTGATCTTCACCGTCTTCTTCTCGTCGTCCTGCAGGATGGCCTTGTCGGAAAGCGTCCCGAACTCGACATACGCCTGGACGGTCCCGTACGCCACATAGAGGACCCGGTCGTTGACCAGGAAGTCCGGAACGTACTTGCGGTCCTTCTTCAAGTCGATGACCACCTGGAACTCGCCCTCGGCGGCGACGAACCGGCTCAGATCCTTGATCGAGATGAGCAGCGGGGGCTGCTGCTTGACGACCGTCTGCTTGGCGAACGGATTGTGGAACTCGGGCAGGAGCCCGGTCAGGTTGAGGCCGAGCACGGCGACCGCGCCCAAGCCGACGATCATGAGGAACCAGAAGACCTTGCGGCCGAATCCGGACGAACGCGGTTCGAGGATGTAGGCCGGGCCAGGCGGTCCGGGCAGCACCTCGGTGTCCGGCTCGGCCTGGCCGACCGCACTCCTGGCGGCTCGCCCAAGAGGCTCCCCGGCGGTCACGCCATGGGTCGGGTCGTCGCTCATCTCGCGTCTCCTCCCAGACCGGTCCACTACCGGGCTGACGGTGTTGCCCTAAACGGTAAGGCCCGCGTACGACAGCCGAAAGCCCTTGATCCGCGCGGACCGGCCGGGGGGCGACCGGACCGGGCGGACGGGCACGAGGTGCCCGAAATGACGCGCTGCTAAACGGCTGGTCACCGGATGTCATGCAGGTCCGGCCAAGCCGGCGTTAACGGAAGAACAACGATGCGTGCGCTAGCCTCTAGCACCATGCTCACCGTCGCCGAAGTCAAGGCCCGGACCTGCAAGGAACGGGACTCCTGGTGGACCGTCCTGCTGGTCGACCCCGTCGCGGTCCGGCTGACCAGGGTGCTCGCGGGCGTCCGCTGGATCACGCCGAACCGGATCACCTTGACGGCGTTCACGATCGGCCTGGTCGCGGCGGTCTGCTTCAGCCGGGCGACGGCGGGCTGGCTGGTGGCGGGGGCGGCGCTCTACTACGTGAGCTTCCTGCTGGACTGCGTCGACGGCAAGATCGCGCGACTCAACGGCACCGGTTCGATCTTCGGGATGTGGCTCGACTACATCTTCGACCACGTCCGGATCATCACCTGCGTGGCCGCGCTCTTCGGCGGCCAGTACGCGGCCACGAAGAACGTCGCGTACCTGATCGTCGGCGCGGGTGCGCTCGTCCTGGAACTGTTCCACTACGTGAACTCCCAGGAGATCTTCCAGATCAACACCGAGATGCGTACGCGGTTGGAGGCCCGCCGGGCCGAAGCCGGGTTGGTGTCGGCTGTGGACGAAGCCGAGGCGGCCAAGCGCCCCGGCAACCGGTCGATCATGCAGTTGACCGGCAACGACCGGGGCTTGTTCGGCCGCGTACGCGGTTGGCTGCGGCGCAGCCGCATCCGGCCGCACCTCGTCGGCGGCATCGAGTTCCAGATGGCGCTGCTGATCGTCGCCCCGCTCGCCGGCGCGATCCTCGGCCGGGGAGCAGTCATCGGGGTCAGCGTCACGGCGGCCGCCCTGATGATCCTCTTCGAACTCGCCGTGATCTTCATGGTCTACCGGGCGGCTCGCACCGTCACCGGGCAGATCGCCGCGATTCGCCTACCCGTGCAGCAGTCCGATGCGCTAGCGTTCACCGGCGGTTTCGCCACTGTTCACCCCGTGGAGCAGCGCCAGAGCCACGCCCCGATCCACCCCCGCGCGAGCGAAGACGAAGCAGGCAGGACCCGAACATGACGCTGTTCCCGTTGGCCGAGGTCAAGGAGCGCACCTACAAGGACCGGGACTCCTGGTGGACCGTCCTGCTGGTCGACCCGGTCGCGGCCCGGATCACCCGCCGGGTGGCCGCCGTCCGTTCCCTGACCCCCAACCGGATCACCCTCATCGCCTTCGGGATCGGCCTGGTGGCCGCCGCCTGCTTCGCGCTGGCCGATCCGCTGTGGCTGATCCTGGGCGCGTTCTTCTACCACGTGAGCTTCACCTTCGACTGCGTCGACGGGAAGGTCGCCCGGCTCACCGGCAACGGCTCGATCTTCGGCGCCTGGCTCGACTACATCCTCGACCGGATTCGCATCGTCGCCTGCACCGCCGCGCTCATGGGCGGCCAGTACGCCGCCACGCACAACGCGGCGTACCTGGTCGTGGCGACCGTGGTGATCTTCCTGGACATGTTCCGCTACCTCAACGCGCTGGAGGTCAGCAAGGTCCACCGCGAGGTCAGCGACAAGGTCGAGGGCACCGGGGCGGCCGTGAACGCGGACGGCGCCGTCCGCATGACGGCCCTGGCCGGCAACAGCAAGGGCAGCGTCTTCTCCCGTGCGCGCCGGCTGCTCCAGCGCAGCCGCATCCGGCCGCACCTGTTCGGCGGCATCGAGTTCCAGATGGCGGCGTTCATCGTCGCGCCCGTCGTCGGGGCCTTCGTGACCGGCGCGATCATCTGGGTGATCCTCGCCGCCGCGGCTCTCATGGTCCTGTTCGAGCTGGCCGTGATCTACATGATCTACCGCGCCACGCAGGTCGCCGACCAGCGGGTGCGGACGCTCGCCGCCACGGTCCCCGCCCAGTCGGCGCCGGTCGAGGCGGCTACGGCAGGCGCGGCAGAATCGGCGAGCTGAGGTCCTTGGCGACCGCCGCCGCGCGTACGGCGTCCATTGTGCTCAGATCGGCCAGTTCCCGCAGCGTGACGACGGTCGGCGGCAGCATGGACAACTGGCCCGCGGCGTGGCCGGCCAGCGCGGCGGTGGCGGTCAGCCACCGATGCTCCTCGGTCTCTCCGTTGACCTCCACCGCGTCGGTCTCCGCGTCGACCAGGCCGATGAAGAAGTAGGTGTCGAACCGCCGGGGCTCGAACTCCGGGGTGATCCACCGCGCCCACGGCAGCAGCTGCTCAGCCGCGACGACCAGCCCGGTCTCCTCGCGTACCTCCCGGAGGGCGGCGCGGGCGGCGATCTCCAGCTCGGACCCGCCGGGCTCGGCGTCGATCGGATCGGCGCTGCCGCCGGGGAACACCCAGCGACCGCCGAAGACCATCTTCACCGGGCGGCGCATGAGCAGCACCGCGCCGTCCGGACGCAGCAGGATCGCCGTCGCGGCCAGTCGCGGCACGGCCGGGCTCGCCCCCGAGGCGGCGAACCGCTCCGATTGCTCCCGGAAGTACGCGAGGTCGGCGCCGGGGATGCCGTCGAACGGATTGGTCATCCGCGAAGCGTACGCGGGCCGGCGGCCGCACCGCGTCGTTGATCATGGCGTTTCCGGCCCCGACACACCGGCGAGACCACGGTTAACTCCATGATCAACGCGGAGAGCGGCGGGGTGGGTCAGAAGCCCAGGAGGCGGCGGATGTCGGCGGTCAGCGGGGACGGGCCGAGCGGCTGGCCGTCGATCGCCCGCAGTTCGGCGACACCCCGGATGCTGGAGATCAGCCAAGCGCCGTCGGCCGCGACGAGCCCGGCCGGGGTGATCAGCTCCTCCCCCGCGGTGAGCCCGAATTCGCCGGCCTGGTCGAGCAGGTGGCGCGCGGTGGTCCCGGCGAGGATGCCGGTCTCCGCCGAGGGCACCGTGAGCAGTCGCGAACCGTCTCGCCAGACGACCGTCGCGGTGGGAGCCTCCAGGACGTAGTCGTCCGCCGACACCCACACGACGTCGTCGGCTCCCTGCGACCAGGCCCAGCGCTGCGACGCCATGTTGATCGCGTACGACAGCGACTTCACGCCGCCGAGCAGCCACGGAGCCGGCGTACGCGCGCCGACGGCGTACCCGAGGGTCGCGGTGCGTACGCGGACTCCGGTGTCGCGAGCGTTGATCGACACCGCGCCGACCGGCGACCCGAGGACGAGGAAGGTCGGGTCGCCGCCCTCCTCGGAACCGCGGGTGCAGATGAGCCGCAGCGAGTGCTCCTGCGGTCCGACCCGGGCACAGACCTGGTCGATCAGGTCGCGCAGCGCCTCCGGCGCCGGCAGCGGCAGCTCCATCCGGGCGGCCGACCGGGCGAGCCGGGCCAGGTGCTCGTCGAGCATCCACGGCTCGCCGCCGCGGACGTGGACGGCTTCGAAGACCCCGTCGCCGCGCAGCAGCCCGAGATCGTCGGCGCGCAGCACCGGGGTGGCGGGATCGACCAGGCCGCGTCCGAGCACGGCGAGAACGGTGACGGTCACGGCAGGCAGCCTAGCCACTCGCAAGATCCCCCCGCACTCCCCAGCTCGCGTTGATCATGGAGTTCGCCCCCTCGCCACACCGGCGAGACCACAGTTAACTCCATGATCAACGCGTCGAGGGGGTGGAGGGGGCGGAGAGTGGAGGGGGCGGAGAGCGGAGGGGGAGCAGCGCGGAGGGGAGCTGCGGGAGGGGGAGCTGCGCGGAGGGCGAACTATGATCGACGGGTGTCCGACTCCCTCGCCCGTGCGTTGAAGGAGCGAGGCCTGCGCCTGACCGCCCAGCGGCAACTGGTCCTGGAGGCCGTGCGGGAACTGGGTCACGCCACGCCCGACGAGATCCACGCCAAGGTGCAGTGTATCGCCTCCGGCGTGAACATCACGACCATCTACCGCACGCTGGAGCTGCTGGAAGACCTCGGCTTGGTGACGCACGCGCATCTGTCGCACGGCGCGCCCACCTTCCATGCCGCCGAGGACCGGCACGTGCATCTGGTCTGCCGGGCCTGCGGGCACGTGCAGGAGCTGGCCGTGGAGAGCGTCACACCGTTGGCGCAACAGCTGCGGGCCGAGCGAGGATTCAACTTGGACGTGGGGCACGTCGCCCTCTTCGGGACCTGCGGGAGTTGCCAGTGAGCGTCGTGATGATCGAGGACCTCGCGCCGGAGTCGCGCGACGCCGGCGTACCGGCGCATTTCGGCGATCCGCTCCGGGAGCAGCGGCTGCTCGCCACCGAGGCCGGTCTGGTCGACCGGGGCAATCGCGGGGTGCTGGCCATCCCGGGCGCCGACCGGTTGAGCTGGCTGCACAGCATCTCCACGCAGCACCTGACCGCGCTGCGCCCCGGCCAGGGCACCGAGACGCTCTTCCTGTCGCCGCACGGCCACATCGAGCATCACGCGCTGGTCACCGACGACGGCGAGACGACCTGGCTCGACGTCGAGCCGGGGACCCAGTCCGACCTGCTCGCCTTCCTCGAGAAGATGCGCTTCCTCATGCGGGTCGAGCCGGCCGACGTCACGGCGAGCTGGGCGGTCCTCAGCCTGGTCGGCCCGGCGACGGCCAAGATCGTCGAACTGCCGGCCCCGGCCATCGCGCCGGTGCCCGGTCCGAAGTTCGCCGCCGGTTCCGTCCCGCCCCTTCCGACCAGCTTGTACGCAGTTCAGCCGGCCTTCGGCGGATGGGCGCGCCGGGGTGAGTTCGGCGTGGATCTGCTAGTGCCCCGCGACGCCGTCGACGCGGTCGCGGACGAACTCGACGTGCCCAGGGCCGGGCTTTGGGCGTACGAGTCGATGCGGGTGGAAGCCCGGCGGGCCCGGCTGGGGCTGGAGACCGATCACCGCACGTTGCCGGCGGAGGTGGACTGGACCGCGGATGCCGTGCATCTGGAGAAGGGCTGCTACCGCGGGCAGGAGACGATCGCGCGGGTGCACAACCTCGGCCGCCCGCCGCGCCGCCTGGCGTTGCTGCACCTCGACGGCATCGCGACCGACCAGCTCCCGCCGCAGGGTACGCCGGTCACCGCCGACGGCCGGGCGATCGGTTTCGTCGGCACCGCCGTGCAGCACCACGAACTGGGCACGATCGCCCTGGCGCTCCTGAAGCGGAATATCTCCGACGAGACCCCCCTCATGGTCGGAGAATCTGTGGCCGCGATCGACCCGGAGTGAAAAAACTCCGCTGACGTGGCAGGATGCGGCCATGACGACGACGACGTTGATCACCGTTGCCCCGACCGGGGCCGAATCGGCCAAGGCCGACGTGCCGGCCCTCCCCGTCACCCTCGACGAGCTGGTGGCGACCGCACAGGAGTGCGAGTCGGTCGGCGCGAGCGTGATCCACGTCCACATCCGGGACGAGAAGGCCCAGCCGACGCTCGACCAAGGCCGCCTGCGGGAGACGGTGGCGGCGTTGCGGCAGGACACCGACCTGATCGTCCAGCTCTCCTCGGGCGGCTCGGTGCACGACCCGGAGGAGGCCCGGCTGGCCGTCCTCGACGCCGCGCCCGACATGGCGAGCTGCACGATGGGCACGGTGAACTTCGGCGAGGACGTCTTCCTCAACCGCTGGGAGTTCATCGTCGAGCTGCACACCCGGATGCAGGACCGCGGCATCGTCCCCGAGTACGAGATCTTCGACCTCGGCCAGCTGTGGGCGCTTCAGCGGCTGCTGGACAAGTACGGCCTGCCCGCGGGCGGGCATGTGCACGTCGACTTCGTGATGGGCGTACCGGGCGGGATGCCGGGCACGACCGCCGCGCTGGTCGCCTGCACCACCGCGCTGGCCGACCTGCCGGCCGGGACGACCTTCTCGGCCACCGGCATCGGCCGGGCGACCCTGCCGGTTCTGCTCGCCTCGTTGTCGGCCGGCGGGCATCTCCGGGTGGGGATGGAAGACACCATCACGTACGCCAAGGGCCAGCCGGTGGAGTCGAACGCCCAGCTCGTGGCCCGGGCGGCGGGGTTCGCCCGGCTCGCCCAGCGGCCGCCGACGACCTCGGCGCAGGCCCGCCAGATGCTGGGCGTACGCCAATAGGCGGGGATACTGCTCGCCAAGTGCGGTTAGGGTGGGTAGCGTCCCGGACGACGACCGTCGCCTGGGACGTATTCGGCGGCGTGTCCTAGGGAGGGGGCGGCACAGTGATCTTCAAAGGCGTCCGGGACGGGCGCCCTTATCCGGAACACGGTTACTCCCTGAAGCAGTGGTCCGAGATCCCGCCCCGGCCGGTCCGGCTCGACCAGCTCGTCACCACCAAGCGCGAACTCGCGCTGGACAAGCTGCTCGCCGAGGACTCCACCTTCTACGGCGACCTCTTCCCGCACGTCGTGCAGTGGGAAGGCGCCATGTACCTGGAGGACGGCCTGCACCGGGCCCTGCGGGCGGCGCTGCAACAGCGGCACCAGATCCACGCTAGGGTGCTGGTCCTGTGACGACTGCCGCCTGGGACATCCTGGAAATCGACGCGCTGCTGACCCCTGAGGAACGCGACATCCGGGACGCGGTCCGCGCGTTGCTGGACAAGAAGGTCCGGCCCCACGTCGCCGGGTGGTTCGAGCAGGCGGCGTTGCCCGCCCGGGAGCTGGCCCGCGACTTCGGCGAGCTGGGACTGCTCGGGATGCGGCTGCACGGCCACGGCTGTGCCGGGATGTCCGCGGTGGCGTACGGGCTGGCCTGTCTCGAGCTGGAGGCGGCGGACTCCGGCATCCGGTCGCTGGTCAGCGTCCAAGGCTCGCTGGCGATGGAGGCCATTCACGCGTACGGCTCCGACGAGCAGAAGGATCGCTGGCTGCCCGGCATGGCCCGTGGCGAACTCATCGGCTGCTTCGGCCTGACCGAGCCGGACCACGGCTCCGACCCGGCTTCGATGGCGACCCGGGCGGTCGCCGACGGCGACGGCTGGCTCCTGCGCGGGGTCAAGATGTGGATCACCAACGCGCCGGTCGCCGACATCGCGGTCATCTGGGCTCGCGTACCGGACGCGGGAGTGCGTGGATTCCTCGTGCCGCTGGACACCCCGGGCGTGACCGTCCGGGAGATCACCCAGAAGCTCTCCCTCCGGGCCAGCCTCACGGGCGAGATCGTCCTCGACGACGTACGCCTCCCGGCGGACGCGATCCTGCCCGGTGCGACCGGTCTGCGGGCGCCGCTGTCCTGCCTGACCGAAGCCCGCTACGGCATCGCCTGGGGCGCGCTCGGGGCGGCCCGCGACTGCCTGGAGACGGCTTTGGCGTACGCGACGACGCGGGAGCAGTTCGGCAAGCCGCTCGCCGGGTTCCAGCTGACCCAGGCGAAGCTGGCCGACATGGCCTTGGAGCTGCAGAAGGGGCTGCTGCTCGCGCTGCACCTGGGCCGGACGGCCGACGCGGGCCGGCTGACCCCGCCGATGGTGAGCCTGGCGAAGCTCAACAGCACGCGCGAGGCGATCCAGATCGCCCGGACGTGCCGGACGATCCTCGGCGCGAACGGCGTCTCCGGCGAGTACCCGATCATGCGGCACGCCAACAACCTGGAGAGCGTGCTGACCTACGAGGGCACCTCGGAGATCCACCAGCTGGTGATCGGCCAGACGCTCACCGGCGTACCCGCGTTCTCCTGACCCGCGTCAGCGGGCGGGAAGGATCGACAGGTCGGCCAGGGCCAGTCGCACGTTCCGGTTGATCACCGTGATCAGCTCCAGCTTGCCGCTCTCGATCCCCCAGGCCACGATCACCGTCGCGTCGTCACCGTTCGCCGACAGCAGCACGGTGGCGGCGTCCAGCCAGCCCACCGGCTCGACTCGGTCCGCCTCGGTCTTCATCGTCTCCACGAGTACGCGCAACACCGCGCCCGTCGCCGCCCGGAGCGCCGCTGTCGCGCTGACCACCTCGCCGTACTGGGCGGGTACGTGGCCCGGGGTCTGGCAGCGGCGGACGAGGCGGCCCCGATCGGCCGGGTTCGGCCCGGTGGACAGCGAGAAGCCGAGCCCTCGCCACAGTCCGACCCAGGCCGTCAGCTCGCCGTCGAGGCTGGTGTCGACCGGCTCCGACTTGTTCGCGGTGTATCGGCGTACGCGGGCGGGGGCGGTCAACGGCCGGCCGAGGGCGAGCAGCTCGGTCGACCGCAGAATCGGGTCGCCCGTCATCGGGTCCTTGTGCCCTTCTGGTGTCACGACGTCGTTGAGATCGACGGCTTCGAGCAGCTCGGTGGGCTGCCCGTCGGCCCGCACGACCTGACTCCCGCCGACCGCGGCGTACAGGAGGTGCTGGGGGTCGAGCCAGATCGGCGCACTGACCGTGGTCACCTTGTCGAGCGTGTGGACCGATCCGGTCGCGACGTCGAACAGCATCTGGTTGGCGTCGCGAAAGGCGATGTACCGCCCGTCCGGCGACATCACACCGGGGTTGTCCGGCCGCACCCGCAGGTCGGGTACGGCGTACAGGCGGCCGTCGTCGAGCAGCAGGACGGCGGACTCCTCGGTCGCGCTGAACACGCCGCGGGCTCGGCGCCCACGCGGCAGGCTCACGGACGCCTTCTCGAACTCGATCTCGGCGGGCAGCGGGGAACGGCGTACGGGCAGCCGGCTCAGCTCGGCCAACGGCGGCACGACGTCGACGCCGGCGGGCAGGGTGGTCGACTCCGGACTCGGCGAGCCCGGCGTCTCGCCCTCCGGCGTACTCTCCGGCCGAGGGCGGCTGACCGTCATGACCAGCCCGATCAGGGCGAGACCGCCGACGATCACGCTCCGCCGCCGCACCGTCTGCGCCGATCGCTCCCAGATGAACTGCGCCTCGTCGGCCGGGCTCAGCGAACCGTGCAGACGAGATCGCCGGGGCGCCTCATCAGGCAGCGGAACCGGACGGACGTCCTCGTCTGGATCGGTCTCGGCGAGCGACAGCCGGATCTCGCGCTGCGGATCGGCGTACTCCTTGACGACGTCGGCGAAGCCCCGCCGGAGCACCTTGTCGGCGGCCTTCTCGGGATCCTGCCGGGCGGCTCCGGGGAGGCGCGCGTACCAGGGCCAGCGGAGCGCCACCGAGGCCAGCAGGTCCCGGGCGGCCTGGTCGGCGAAGCGCTCGTCCGGGACGTATCGCCGGACTTCCCGGATGAGCAGCGGCAGCCGGCTCTCGACGTAGGCGACGAAGGCGGCGGGCGGGGCGAGCGCGTCGCGGACCATGCCGACCATCCTCGCCCGCCGATATCACGGTTGGGAATAGCCCGATCTAGAGCCGTTCGAAGCAGATGTCGGTGGCCCAGCGGACGAATCCGAGGCGTTGGTAGAGCTTGACCGCCGCGGTGTTCGCCTCGTCGACGTAGAGCATGACCTGATCCAGTCCCCGATGGCGCAGATGCGTCAGGCCCACCGCAGTCAGCGCCGCACCCAGCCCCAGCCCATGTGCCGCCGGGTCGACGCCGAGCACGTACACCTCGCCGATCGGCTCGTGCTGGTGATCGCCCTCGGTCCCGTCGGCCGCATGGCTGCCGTGGACCTTCGTCCAGTGGAAGCCCAGCAACTCCCCGTCCGGCTCGGCCTCCCGGTACGCCACGAAGAACCCCTCGGCGTCGAACCACCGCTCCGCCATGCGTACGCGTAGATCTTCGAGAGTCCAGCGGCCCTGCTCCGGATGGTCCGCGAAGGCGCGGGCGTTGACCCGCAGCCAAGCCTGGTCGTCGCGACCCGGGACGAAGGCGCGGACGGCGACCCCGGGCGGCAGCGGCGCGGCCGGGACGGGGCTGAACAGCGAGCGGCGCATCTGCAGCAGCACGCGAGCGCGGGAGAAGCCGAGCGAGACGGCGAGCGCGCCCGCCGACGGATGGTCGCCGTGCGCCCACAGCCGCAGCCGACCGGACGGATCGGTCTCCGCCGCCACGGCCAGCGCCGCAGTGACGAGCGCGCGGCCGAGACCACGCCGCCGTCGCAGCGGGTGCACCACCAGCTCGGCGCTCGGCCCGGCGATCTTGTCGGTCGGGTCGACGTGCGCGTAGCCGACGAGCCGGCCGGCCTCGTCCGTCACGAGGAGGTGGACGGCCGGCACCTCGCCGCCTTGCCGCAGATGCAGCATGACGTGCTCGGACAGCGGGTACGCCCCGTCGACGTCACCGGCGAGATCGGCCAGCTCGACCGCCTGAGTCACCTGATCGGGCGTCAGCCGACCGGCGCGTTCCACTCTGACGTTCGGCTTAGCGATCATGCCGACAGACTAGGGCCTGCGCTCGGTTCGTGCGTCCCGGCGTTCGGGATTGCCTCGCCTGCCGCAGCCCTCGGAGCGTCAGAACGTGATGCGCTCCTTCGCGGTGGCCGGGAGGCCCTCCTCGGTGTGCCGCGCCGACGGCAGGACGAACTTGTAGCCGACCTGGCGCACTGTGCCGATCATCGACTCGTACTCCGAGCCGAGCTTCGCGCGCAGCCGCCGGACGTGGACGTCGACGGTCCGGGTGCCGCCGAAGTAGTCGTAGCCCCAGACCTCGCGCAGCAGCTGGTCGCGGGTGAACACCCGGCCCGGGTGCTGGGCGAGGAACTTCAGCAGCTCGAACTCCTTGTAGGTGAGGTCGAGCGGGCGGCCCTTCAGCTTCGCCGCGTAGGTGTCGGGGTCGATCGTCAGCTCGCCACCGCGGATCTGCCCGCTAGCGCTGGCGGTCGCGGAGGTCAGCCGGCCCACGGCCAGCCGCAGCCGTGCCTCGACCTCGGCCGGACCGGCGGTGGCGAGGATGACGTCGTCCACGCCCCAGTCGGAGTTGAGCGCGATCAGACCGGCCTCGCTCACGACGGCGATCAGCGGTACGCCGATCCCGGTCGCGTGCAGCATCCGGCAGGTGGCACGGGCGTCGGACAGCTCGGACCGGGCGTCGACCAGCACCGCGTCGGGGCTGGGAGCGGAGACGAGCGTCCGCACGTCACGAGGGGCGGTCCGGACGGCGTGGGGCAGCAGATCGAGCGCGGGGAGCACCATCGAGGGCTCGCCGGCGCGCGGCGTCACGAGAAGCAGTATCTCCACATCTACCTCCGTCACACACGGGGGGTGGAACTCCCCGGCGGCACTGACGGGCGGGTTAAGGCTTGACTCTAGCCGAACCAACCCCGAACACCAGGGTTGTTCCACCTGGTGCGCGGCGTCGTGGTCAAGTTGAGACTTGGTTCATCAAGCCGAAACACGAATTCACAGACGTGACATCTCTTATTGATTCAGCGGGACGTTTTCGGCGTACGCCGTGATGTCGAGCCCGTCCGGGGTGGCGTTGATCTTCTGGAGCTTGAGATCGTAGGGCAGCTTCGGCAGCGCCACGTCGAAGACCAGCTTGTCCTGGTACGCCGCGATCAGCGACTTGACCAGCGCGTTGAGGTTGGCGTCCGTCCCGTTCAGCTCGGTGACCTGCACCCGCAGTTTCGTCGGCCCGGCCAGGGTGACCTTGGCCTTGCCGGTCAGCGGGATGCTGAAGCCGCCCAGCGTCGCCTCGCCCGACACCCTCAACGTGCCGTCGGCGTCGGCGGCCAGCGTGAGGCCCTTGAATTTCGTCTGCTTCACCACGACGTCCCAGGGGACGACCGAGGTGCCGGTGACCTTGTCGGCCGTGATGGTGCCCTCGCCCGAGCGCAGGGCGTCCAGCGGCGCGTTCACCCCGGACGCGGTCAGGGTGAACTTCGGCAGCGTGATCCCCTGCCCGGCCAGGTTCGGCAGGACGATGACGATCTGGTCGTACTTGCCGCTCATCACTTCGGTGATGAACGGGAACCCGCCGACGTCGACGCTCGGCTCCCCGGAACTCATCCCCCGGCGGGACACCTCGGCGACCGTCTGCTGCTTGATCTGATCCTCGGCGTACGCGGCGACCGCGCGATCTATCGCGAACACGCCCACCCCGACGATGAGGACGAGTACTACCGCGGTGATCAGGAACCGGCGCAAGGTTTCTCCTCGTCCCATGGGGGTCGTCGTGAACTCGGTGCGTCAGGTGTGCGACGAGCGGTGCTTCAGGCGTGCGACGAGCGGTAGGTCAGGTGTGCGTCGAGCGGTGGGTCAGGCGTACGTCGAGCGGTGCGTCAGGTCAGGAAGATCGCGGAGATGGCGTACGCGACCGGGGCTGCGAGCGCGAACCCGCCGAGCGGTCCCTGCATGTGCCGGGCGAGCCACATCGTGGGCGCGTCGCCGGCCAGTTCCCGGCCGGCCTCGGCGAACCCGACGGCCAGGTCGGCGAGGACGCCGGCGCCGGCGGCGGCCAGCCCGATGAAGGCGGCCTCCTTCGGCCCGAACCCGACGAGATAACTGCCCCAGATGGTCGCGGCGATGGTGCCCGCGCACGCACCGACGACCACGCCCAGCGATCCACGCGGCACCTGGGCGGCGATCCGCGGCACCGGGGCGACGGTGTCCATCAGCCGGGCCACCAGCAGCGCGACGCCGGTCGCGGTGAGGCAGACGACGATCGCCTGGGTGCCCTTGGGAATGCGGGTCAGCACGATGAGCGTCGAGAAGCTGACCACGCCGATCACCACCAGCAGCGTCGCGCCGAGCGACTCGGTGACCCGCATCCGGACCGCGCCGGTGACCATCTGCCCCACGAAGGCGGCGACGAACCCGACGACCGCGGCCAGCGCCAGCGGGCCGAGCCCGGCCACGTCGGGAGAGACGGCCGCGATGTCGGCCGCGATCGCGGTCAGCAGACCCGCCGCGGCCACGACCTTCATCCCCGGCGGGCGCATCGCCATCGTCCAGGACAGCAGGAACAGCACCTGTACGCCGAAGATGACGACGGCGTACGACATGCGCGCGTTGGGGCCGGAGGTCTGCGCGCCGAAGATCAGGCCGACCCCGAGCATCGCCGAGAACCCGGCGATGAACAGGGAGAGCAGCCGGCGTACGGGGACGAACGGCGGCTCCATGTCGTCGTCGAGTTCGTCCTGGTCCAGGTCTTCCGGCGGCAGCTCGCGCTCACGCGGCCGGTCGCTGCGTGACCTGCGATCTTGTCGCTGATCTTCGGGGGCGGGGAACACCTGACGATCGTGCCCTGCGCCACAGCGGACCGCAACTCAGTGCGGCCGCATAACCTGCGGATCACGGTTACACAGGTCAAAGCCGCTCAAGATCGCATGCATAACCATGATCCGCGCGGAAAAGTGGCCATGATCCGCGCGGAAAGTGGCCACGATCCGCGCGGAAAGTGGCCACGATCCGCGCGGAAAGTGGCCACGATCCGCGGGAGATGCGGGCAGTCCCGGATTGTGGGCTGGTTGTTCGGCGAACCACGACAAGGCTGGTAGGGTCGCTGGCTATGGGCATCCTGCTCACTAAGAGGCGCGCGGTCGACCTGTGCCGCGTGGCCGCCTGCCTGTGTCGCCCCGTCTGCTGACGGCGGCGCCGGCAGTCATGCCTGCCTTTCCCTCAAGCCTGTAGAGGCTGTAGCGACGCCGCTGTCGTAGGTACCCGTTCCTTACAGGGTCGGGCGCGGCGCGTTCTCCATCGAAGATCATGCTTGAAGCGCGAGCGCCGACTCACCCTAGCCATCCATCAAGGGAGAGCTTTCCATGAGTCGCGACACCGCACTCGTCACGGCCGACTGGGCCGAGAAGAACCTCGAGACCCCCGGTCTCGTCTTCGTCGAGGTCGACGAGGACACCACCGCCTACGACGGCGGGCACATCCCCGGCGCTGTGAAGATCGACTGGAAGACCGATCTGCAGGACCAGGTTCGCCGGGACTTCGTCAACAAGCAGCAGTTCGAGGCGCTGCTGTCGGCGCGCGGCATCGCCAACGACGACACCGTCATCCTCTACGGCGGCAACAACAACTGGTTCGCCGCGTACGCGTACTGGTACTTCAAGCTGTACGGGCACGGCGACGTCCGGCTGCTCGACGGTGGTCGCAAGAAGTGGGAGCTGGACGCCCGGCCCTACACCAAGGACGTCCCTAACCGTCCGGCGACCGCCTACGTGGCTCAGGACCAGGACCTGTCGATCCGCGCCTTCCGCGACGACGTCGTGAAGGCGATCGGCACGCAGAACCTCGTCGACGTCCGCAGCCCCGACGAGTACGCCGGCCGCCTGCTGGCTCCGGCGCACCTGCCGCAGGAGCAAGCGCAGCGCGCCGGCCACGTGCCGACCGCGATCAGCGTGCCGTGGAGCAAGGCTGCCAACGAGGACGGCACGTTCAAGACCGACGAGGAGCTGACGGAGCTGTACACGGCGGCCGGCTTGGACAAGTCCAAGGAGACCATCGCGTACTGCCGCATCGGCGAGCGTTCCTCGCACACCTGGTTCGTCCTGCACGAGCTGCTGGGCGAGCCCAGCGTCAAGAACTACGACGGAAGCTGGACCGAGTACGGCTCGCTCGTCGGCGTGCCGGTGGCGCTGGGCGACGAGCCCGGTTCTCTGGAGGGCTGATCAAGATGACCGTTACGTCCTGCGCCGCCCCCGACCAGGCGGCCCCCATCCCCGCGAGCGTCGACCTCGAGAAGGAGACCGTGATCTCCGGCGTCGTCCTCGCCGCTTCCGGCGACCCGGTCGCCGGGGCGTACGTCCGGCTCCTCGACCGCACCGGTGAGTTCACCGCCGAGGTCGTGACCTCGCCGGCCGGCCGCTTCCGGTTCTTCGCCGCGCCCGGCCAGTGGACGGTCCGCGCGCTGTCCCGCTTCGGCAACGGCGGCGGCGAGGTCTCCGTCGACCGCGGCGTCAACGAGTTCCAGGTATCCGTTTCCTGAAGCCCACGCTCTTACCCCGACAGGGCGCGTCACCGTCAGGTGACGCGCCCTGTCACTATGGGGGCCATGCGCAAGCGACTGGTGATCGCGGGGGTCGCGGCCTGGGCTCTGCTCCTGGTCGGCCTGGCCGTCTACTCCTACCACCGCGATCCGGCCACCGTGCCCGGCCAGACCACCGTGGCCCAGGCCAAGGCCACGATGGACCGGGTCACCGGGGAACTCTCGGCCGTCTCCAGCAGCGTCAAGATCGGCGAGTACGCCGAAAGCACGTGCGACATCACGAACGCTCGCGGCGGGCGCTCCGTCAAGCGGGAGTTGACCTTCACGACCACCCCGGGCGACGAAGCGACGCTGCTTCGCTCGATCGCCGCGGAGTTGCCGAAGGCGTACCACGCGACCACGACCCAGGGCGACGCCACCGTGACCCTCTACGCGGACGCCGGCGATTTCGTAGCCGTTCGCGGGCGCAAGGGCGCCGACCCGGGATCTGTCGTGGTCTCTCTCCTGTCCGGCTGCCGAGAGGCCCGATAGCCCGGCTCAGCAGCCAGACTCAGTAGACGAGCGCCTGGACTCCGTCGGCCAGGATCTCCTCGACGAACGTCGCCGCACCGGCGATGCGTACGCCCTCGATCACGTCGGCCTCGGTGATGTTGCGCCGTTGCGCGCACTGCGTGCACAAGGTGACCTGACCACCGGCGACGATGGCGGCGAGCAGATCGTCCAACGGGGCGGAGTGCGGCAGTTCGAACTCCTCGGCCCGGCCCGGCAACGCGTACCAGCTGGACTCGCCGGTCAGCCAGAGGGAGACCTCGGCTCCGGCGGCGAGGGCGGTCGCGGCTACGGTGAACGCCTGCGCGCACCGTTCCGGGGCGTCGCGACCCGCGGTGACCTTGACGACAAGCTTTCGGCTCATACCTCGCAGCCTAAGATGACAGACGTGGTCACGGAGATCGGGTTCGTGAGTCTGCTGGTGGCGGGCTTCGGCGCGCTCGCCGGTGGCCTCGTCTATGTCGCAGTCAGAATCGCAAGGGGACGCTGGTGAGTGAGAATCCGATGCAGCCGCCGTGGCTCAACGCGCCCCCGGTGGAGCCATACCCCTACGAGGACACGCACGACCTGCGCGTCGGCCCCGATCTGCACTCCGACCTGCTGGGCCTGCTGCCGTTCGTCGGCGAGTGGCGCGGTCGCGGCAAGGGCGGCTATTCGACGATCGAGGACTTCGACTACGCCCAGGAGATCCGGATCAGCCACGACGGCCGGCCGTTCCTGCACTACGAGTCGCGGGCCTGGCTGATCGAGGAGGACGGCACGCCGATCCGGCCCGCCTTCCGGGAGGTCGGTTGGTGGCGGCCGGCGTCCAACGGCGACGAGGTCGAGATGCTCCTGTCCAACCCGACCGGGATCATGGAGCTGTACTTCGGCCAGGCCGAGGCCAACCCGCCCCGGCTGGACGTGCAGACCGACGCCGTCGTGCGTACGCCCACGGCCAAGGAGGTGCGGGCGGGGCACCGCCTGTTCGGGGTCGTCAACGGCGAGCTGCTGTACGCGTACGAGATGGCGGCGGTGGGCCAGCCGATGCAGGACCACCTCAGCGCGAGGCTGGTCCGCGTCGGCGGCTGACACCGCCGCCCATCGATCAGAAGAACGGCCGGATCACCAAGTACGCGAGCACCGAGATGATGGCGGCGCCGGGGAAGGTCAGGACCCAGGCGGTCACGATGTTCCCGGCGACGCCCCAGCGGACCGCGGAGAGCTTCTTCGTCGCGCCGACGCCCATGATCGCCGAGGTGATCGTGTGCGTGGTGGAGATCGGCGCGCCCAGCACCAGGGCGTTGTAGTAGAGCACGCTGCTGGCGACGGTCTCCGCCGCGAACCCTTCGGCCGGGCCGAGGTCGATGATCTTCCGGCCGAGCGTGCGGATGACCCGCCAGCCACCGGCGTACGTGCCGAGCGCCAGCACGGTCGCCGACGTGTAATAGACCCAGCCGGGGATGTCCGTCGGGCTGTCCTGGTAGCCCCCGACGTACAGGGCGAGGACGATGATGCCCATGGTCTTGGCGGCGTCCTGCATGCCGTGCCCGACCGACATCGCGGCGGCGGAGGCGGTCTGCGCCCACCGGAAGCCCCGGTTGAGCTTGCCCGGGTGGCCGCGCCGGAAGATCCACATCACGGCGACCATGACGATCGCACCGAGGATGAAGCCGACCACCGGGGACAGCACCATCGGGATGACGACCTTCTCGACCAGCCCGCTCCACAGCACCTTGGCGTCGATGCCGAACCAGATGCCCGCCAGGGTGGCCCCGACGAGGCCGCCGAACAGCGCGTGGGTGGAGGAGGACGGGATGCCGAAGTACCAGGTCAGAAGGTTCCAGCCGATGGCGCCGATGACCCCGGCGAGCACGATGCCCAGACTGGCCTTGCCGGCCGGCAGGGTCACCAGGCCCTTGCCGACGGTCTCGGCGACCTTCTTGCCGAAATGCGTACCGATGAAGTTGCCGATCGCGGCGATCAGCAGCGCGACGCGGGGCGTCAACGCCCGGGTCGAGACGCTGGTGGCGATGGCGTTCGCGGCGTCGTGGAAGCCGTTGGTGTAGTCGAAGATCATCGCGGCGGCGATCACCGCGATGACCGACCAGAACATGACGTCCAACGCCTTACGACTCCTTGACCGCGATGGTCTCGATGGTGTTCGCGACGTGCTCGAAGGCGTCGCACGCCTTCTCCAGCTCGTCGGCGACCTCCTTCATCTTGAGCACGGTCAGGGCGTCGTACTCGCCGGAGAACAGCCGGACCAGCAGCATCCGGTACGCCCGGTCGCCCTCGTTCTCGAGCCGGTTGATCTCGACCCAGTACTCCTGGAGGTTCTTCATGCCCTTGAGCTGCGGCATGGCGTTGGCCGTGATCTTGGCCTGCTGGTCGAGCACGTCGACCAGCTCGTGCATCTCCCGCGGCAGTGCCGGGAGCTTGGTCAGGCCGTAGAGGTAGACCAGGTTGCCGGCCGCCTCGAGGTGGTCCATCACGTCGTCCAGGCCCGAGCCCAGGTTGTAGATGTCCGAGCGGTCGAACGGGGTGATGAAGGTCGAGTTGATCTTGTTGTACAGCTCGTGGGTGATCTGGTCGCTGTCGTGCTCCAGGTCGCCGAGGCGCTCACTGACCGACTGCACGTCGGCGCCCGGCAGGGCCAGCTCCATGAGCATCTCGGTCCCGTGCATCAGGTTCTGCGCGGCTCGGCTGAAGAAGTCATAGAAGGCCGCGTCCTGCGGGCGAAGGGAGAACTTCACGGCACAACCTCATCTGTCGTAGATGGACTATCCGGCGGCGGAACGGCAACCGCGATGATCGGGTTTCGGGCCGAATACTAGGGTGCTTCACGTCTTCGTCAACGGCAGGTCACCCGATGCCACCTTTGATTCATGTGGTGTTCACCCACTGTTCACCTCAGGCTGCGTAACCAATCGGCCACGTTCGACATCTGGGTCGAAATCGGCCGGCGGGTACGCGGGACTCAGCTCACGCAGTTTCTCCAGCAGGAGATTCGCCACAGCCCAGTCGCGGTACCACTTGCGGTCGGCGGGGACCACGTACCAGGGTGCGTCGTCGCTGTCGCATCTGCCCAGCGCATCGGCATAGGCCTCCTGATACGCCGGCCACAGCGCGCGCTCGTCGATGTCGCCGGAGTCGTACTTCCAGTACTTCGTGGGGTCGTCGAGCCGGTCCAGCAACCGCTGCTTCTGCTCCGCCGGGGAGATGTGCAGCATGACCTTCACCACAGCGCAGCCGTCCGCGACGAGCTTCCGTTCGAAGCGGTTGATCTTGGCGTACCGGGCTCGCCAGGTGCGCGGCGGCACCAGGTTGTGCACCCGCACCACCAGGACGTCTTCGTAGTGCGACCGGTTGAAGACGCCGATCATGCCCGCACCGGGCAGCCCGCGCTCGATCCGCCAGAGGAAGTCGTGGGCCAGCTCCTCCTCGGTCGGCTTGCCGAACGCGACGATGTGTACGCCCTGCGGGTTGAACTCCCCGACGACCTTCTTGATCGTCCCGTCCTTGCCGCCGCAGTCCATCGCCTGCAGCAGGAGCAGCAGTCGCTGCCGGGATGCCCCGCTCTTCGCCTGCGCGAACAGCTTCTCCTGCCAGGCGAACAGCTCCGCGCCGAGGATGGGCAGCTGCGCCCGCGCCCACGTCTTGGGGTCCTTGCCCGCCGCCTTGGGCAGGCCCGGCGTACCGCGCGGGTCGATCGCGCGGAGGTCCACAGCACCCGGCGGGACCCGCAGCAGTTCGCTCAACCGGCGTGTCATGTCCAGATCATCACGCATTCGTCACCAGCGTGCCGGGTTTTGCGAAGTTATGCCTGGTCGTGTGGGTCGGCCGCTAAGTCCACCGGTGCCCAGGCGACGACCTTGTCCAGCCATTGCCGGTACACCGAGGCGAACGGCTCGCTGCCGTCGGCGAGCGCCCGCTCGAGATACCGTGCGGCCGCCCAGGCCTGCTCGACCAGCCCGGCCGGGTACGCGAACCGCTGCCGATGCTCGTCGAACTCGTCGGTGTCCACGAGGAGAACCGCACCGGACTCCCGGCGTCGCTTGACGTCGAGATCGAGGTCGGCGAGCAGGACGCGGTCGGCGATCCACTCCGCGGGGGTGGTGATGTCGCAGTAGATCTCGCTGCCCTGCGGCGGCGGATTGAACATCGCCGTCCACCAGGCGTCCTCCGGGACCAGCAGGACCCAGGGCCGCTCGTGCCGGATGCCGCTGTCGGACACCGTCCCCGGCAGTACGCCGAGCCACCGGCCGTAGTCGTCGGAGCCGAGCAGGACGGCGGGATAGCCCCGGTGGGGTGTGCCGTCGAACTTGGTGATCTCCACCCGGACGCGGTCGCCCATATGCGCGACCGCCACGGGAAGGTGGCGATCGTCCGGCAGCGGCGCCTGGTGCTGCTCGTCCATCGCCTCCCCATCCTGTCACACGGTGTCACCCCGAGCGCGCCACGCCGATCGGCGATCGAGCGGCCGGTACGCCCACCGCCCGCGTGCGGGGGCGGAGTTGTCGGCCCGGACCGCTAGGGTCGTGACGTGACCCGACGGAAGGCTGCCACCGCAGAAGAGATCCTGGCCGCCGCGGTCGGCGCGGTCCCCGGCGGATCAGCCCGTCCCGGCCAGGAGGCGATGACCTCGGCGATCGCCGAGTCCCTGCGGTCCGGGGAGCACCTGCTCGTGCAGGCCGGCACCGGCACCGGAAAGTCGCTGGGCTACCTGTCCCCCGCGTTGACTGTGGACGGTCCGGTCGTCATCTCCACGGCCACCCTGGCCTTGCAGTCTCAGCTGGTCGACCACGATCTGCCCCGGCTGGCTGAGGCGGTCCGGCCGCTGCTGGGCCGGGAGCCCACCTTCGCCGTCCTCAAGGGCCGCCATCACTACCTGTGCGTCGCGAAGCTGGAGCACGCCGGCGACGCGGAGGAGGAGCCTCAGGCCGGCCTGTTCGACGCCACGGTGGCAGAGACCGGCCCGGCGAAGACGAAGACGGTCTGGATCGGTGAGGCCGGGCGGCTCGGCAAACAGTTCGACCGGCTGCGCGACTGGGCGGCGAAGACCGACACCGGCGACCGGGACGAGCTGGATCCGGGCGTCGACGACGTCATCTGGCGGCAGGTCAGCATGCCGGCCCGCGAGTGCGTCGGGGCCAGCCGCTGTCCCTACGGGCAGGAGTGCTTCGCCGAGGCGTCCCGCGCCCGCGCCCGCGAGGCCGACCTGGTCGTCACCAACCACTCGCTGCTGGCCGTCGACATGATGGCCGGGCGGCAGATCGTCCCGCCGCACAAGCTGCTGATCATCGACGAGGCGCACGAACTGGCCGACCGGGTCTCCAGCGCGACCCAGGCGGAGATGACCGCCGAGGCGGTCGACCGGACCGCCCGCGCCTCGCGCTCCTACATCGAGCCTGAGGATCACGCCTCGCTGCAGGAAGCAGCCGACGCGCTGACGCTGGGACTGGTCGAGACCCCGGCCGGCCGACTGCAGAGTGGCCTGCCCAACGTGCTGCACGAGGCCTGCACGCTGATCGACGGCGCGACCAGCCGGGCGTTGCGGCAGATCGGCGAGGTCAAGGCCGACGACCCCGACCCCGTCCGCAAACAGCAGGCGAAGGCGACGCTGACCGAGTTGAACGCCACGGCGCAGCGACTGCTCGCGGCGGCCGACTACGACGTGGCCTGGGTCGAGCACGAGCCACGCCGGGCGCTGGTCGTCGCGCCGCTGTCGGTGGCGGGCCTGCTGGCCGAGAAGCTCTACGAGGAGCGCACGGTCGTGGCCACCTCCGCCACGCTGACCCTGGGCGGCACGTTCGAGCCGGTCGCCCGGTCGCTGGGGCTGATCGCGAAGACGCCGCCCGCACCCGACGCCGCAGCCAAGGCGCCGGTCGGCACGCTGCCGCCCAAGAAGGAGAAGCCCCCGGCCGAGCACAACGAGCTGCCCTGGACCTCGCTCGACGTGGGCTCCCCGTTCGACTACGCCAAGCAGGGCATCCTCTACGTCGCGGCCCACCTGCCCCGACCGGCCGCGTCCGGTCTGCCCGACGCGGCCGCCGAGGAGTTGCTCGCCCTGATCGAGGCGCTCGGCGGGCGTACGCTCGGGCTGTTCAGCTCCCGGCGAGCCGCCCAGCAGGCCGCCGAACTGGTCCGCATGAAGACGGACCACACCGTGTTCCTGCAGGGCGACGAGGCGCTGCCGCTGCTGGTCCGCAAGTTCCGGGCCGACAAGGCCAGCTGCCTGTTCGGCGTGATGTCGCTCTGGCAGGGCGTGGACGTGCCCGGCGACGCCTGCCAGCTCGTCGTGATCGACCGGCTGCCGTTCCCGCGCCCGGACGAGCCGCTCGCGGCGGCCCGGAGCGCGGCGGTGGACGACGTGGGCGGCTCCGGCTTCGCCTCGGTCAGCGTCCCGATCGCCGCCGTACGCCTGGCGCAGGGTGTCGGCCGGCTCATCCGGTCCACCTCGGACAAGGGCGTGGTGGCGGTGCTGGACTCCCGGCTGGAGACGGCCCGGGGCTACGGCGCCTTCCTGCGTAAGAGCCTGCCGCCGTTCTGGTACACGACCAAGCGGGACGTCGCCCTCGCCGCGCTCAAGCGCCTGGGCGCCGACTAGCCGGCTACCGCTGGAGGTAGGGGTCGCGGCCGGGAGCGCGAACCGCAGCGGTCGCCGCCTCCACCGCCTCCGCCGCCGGACCGTCCACAAGGTAGACCCGAGTCGTCGCGTTCCCGCGTGAGCGCAGCAGGCCGATCCGGCTCAACGCCTGAATGTCGCGGATGGCCTGGTCACGGCTGAGGTCCTCGTCCTGCTGATAGGTCGTACGCCGAAGCTCGCCGACGGCCGCGGCGTACAGCGCGGAGACCACGCGCTCGGGCAGTCCGTGCTGGCCGGCGAGCTGCGCCATGTCCTCCCAGACCTTCACCGTCCACTGGTAGCGCCGCTGGACGCGCTGCGCCTGCCGGTGGTGCGCGCTCAAGACGAAGCGCAGCCAGGTGTGGGCGTCGCGCTCCGGCTGGAAGGTGCCGTCCTGCGTCGTACGCAGTGCTTCGTAGTACTGGACGGTGTGGACCTGTTCGCCGAGCCACTCCTCGATCGACGAGAACTCGGCGGCGAGTTCGCCCGCCCGCGTGAGCACCAGGGTGTGCAGCGCTCGCGCCATGCGGCCGTTGCCGTCTCGCCAAGGGTGGACGCAGACCAGGTTCAAGTGGGCCATGGCGGCGCGCGCATAGGCCGGCGCGCCCAGGTCGCCCTCGCGCAGCCAGCCGACCAGCTCGTCCATGAGCCCGGGCACGCGATCGGCGTCCGGCCCGGTGTACGCGGGCTCCAGCGGGTCCGCGCTGGTGACGTAGATGCCGCCGGCCCGATACCGCCCCGGCCACTTCGCGGGCTGGTACTTCGTGATCATGAAGTGCAGCGTCGACAGCAGCGTCTCGGAGTACGCGAAGAACGGGAGCGTCGGAACCTGCTGCACGTAGCTCATCGCGTCCCGGTAGCCGATGACCGCCTGCTGGGTCTGCTCGCTCGCGTCGGCCGACATCGGCGCATGCTCGACCAGCGCCCGAGCGTCGGAGTCACTGATCGTGATTCGCTCGATCGTGTTGGAGCCCTGGATGGCCGCGGCGAACAGGCTTCGGCGCAGCTGGCCCTCCCACCGGGGCTTCTCCCGGAGGTGCAGCTGGAGGTCGGCGCGCATCGCGTCGAGTTCGCCGAGGACTCGGCGGTCGTCGGCGTCCAGCGCGGGCATGGCGTACAGCATGCTTCAATGCTACAGGAGTAGTAGCATAACCGGGGAAGGGCGGGCGTCAGAGGTAGAGGCCGGTGCCGTTCTCCTCGATCCGGGTCGCCGCCACGGCGTGGACGTCGCGCTCCCGGAGCAGGATGTAGTCCCGGCCGTGGAGCTCGACCTCGGAGCGGTCGTCCGGGTCGAACAGGACGCGGTCGCCGGTCACGATCGAGCGGACGTTGGGGCCGACCGCGACGGCGGTCGCCCAGGCGAGCCGGTGCGCGACCGACGCGGTAGCGGGGATCACGATGCCGGCGGCCGAGAGCCGCTCGCCGTCACCGGTTTCGAGACGGACCAGAACCCGGTCCAGCAGGAGGCGAATGGGGAGGCCGGAGTCGGGCTGACTTGCTGCGGTCACGGTCAGGCACGCTACCCGACGCCGGATCCGGACCGGTGCCCGACGGCATCGCGTCGGAGGCCCCTGAAGGCGAGATGGGTGTATACCCGGATGCCCGGGGTGCCCCCGCCGGATACGGTAAGACCGGCCAACGTGCTCAGACAGGTGGCAGGAGGTGTGCGTTGGGGCGGTTCGAGCAGGCCCGGGCCAACATCAAGAGGGCCTACCAGGCTGGGCGCGCCGGCGTGCGCGCCCGCCGCGCCCAGCACGACGAGCAGGCCGAGGAGGATCCCGTGGCCGACCCCTCACCGAAGACCCCAGAAGTAGTGCACAGCAGCACCTCCAGCCGTGACGACGTGGAGGTGCCCGTCGGCCTGCGCGTCGCCGCCGCCTGGGGCTGGCGCGTGCTGATCCTCGGCATCATCGTCTACTTCGCGCTGAAGCTGGTGAACACCCTCTCGCACGTGATCATCCCGCTGGTGATCGCGTTGTTGCTCAGCGCGCTCCTGGGCTCGTTCGTCGGGGTGCTCTCCCGGTTCCTGCCCCGTTCCCTCGCCACGGCGATCGTGGTGCTGCTCGGCATCGGGGCGGTCGCCGGTGTGCTCACCATCGTCATCACGCAGTTCGTCGACAACGTCCCGCAGGTCGCCGACAACGCGGCCAAGGGCGTCGAGGGCATCCGGGAGTGGCTCAAGTCCGGCCCGCTCGGGTTGACCAACGAGCAGCTCACGGCGTTCGGCGACCAGATTCAGAAGTGGGTCACGGAGAACCGCGACAAGCTCACCAGCAGCGCGCTCGCGACCGCGTCCACCACCGCCGACGTGCTGACCGGCCTGTTCCTGGTGCTCTTCTCGCTCTTCTTCTTCCTGCGGGACGGCAACATCATCTGGCGCTTCTTCGTCGGCGTACTGCCGCCGGCGACCCGCGAGGCGATCGACTACTCTGGCCGCGCCGCGTGGCACACGCTGGTCTCCTATGTGCGCGCCACCGTCCTGGTCGCCTTCATCGACGCCATCGGCATCGGCGTCGGCCTCTGGATCCTGAAGGTGCCGCTCGCGCTCCCGCTAGCTGCCCTGGTCTTCCTGTTCGCCTTCATCCCGATCATCGGCGCCACCGTGTCCGGCGCGGTCGCGGTTCTGGTCGCCGGGGTGACCAATGGCTGGGTCACGGCGCTCATCGTGCTGGCCGTCGTGATCGGCGTACAGCAGTTGGAGGGGCACGTCCTCCAGCCGCTGATCATGGGCAAGGCGGTCGCCATCCACCCGCTCGCCGTCATCGCGGCGATCGCCGGCGGCCTGGCCATCGCCGGGATCATCGGCGCGCTCATCGCGGTGCCGCTGGTCGCCATGTTCAACACCGGCATCCGGGCGATGATCGGCCGGCGCAAGCAGATCGAGGCCAAGCTCCGCGAGGAGTCGGCTCAGCGGGAGGCCGCGAGCACGGCCACCGCCTGACTCACCTCCGCCAGCCGGGATAGCCCCAGGTGGGCGCCGGCGGCGGGGGCATGAGCACGGGGATCGGCACCACCGGCTCCGGGGGCGGCGACACGGTTCGCGTCTCGCCGTCCGGGAAGCTCAACTCGTACGCCGTACCCGTCCACCGGGCGGGTGGCGTCTGCGGGTCGCGCCCGACGTACACCTCGCGGGCCGCCGTGATCTGTTCGAGGAGCGACCGCTCCTCGTCCCGCGCCTTGGCCTGCTGTTCGGGCGTACGGTTCAAGCCGCGCTCGATGCCGTCGCGGACCAGGGCCAGCCGGGTGGCGGCGAACTGGAACGCGGTCATCGCCTTGCGGCCGGGGTCGCCCGCGACCCGTTTGGCCCACGTCCGGGCGGCGTGCCGGCGGCTGAGCGAGGCTAGCGCGGCGACCTCGGGCGGGCTGAACCAGCCGGCTCGCACGTACGCCGGCAGCGCGCGTACGGTGATCCGGCCCTCGTGCGAGCGCAGCCAGAGGGCGAACGCCACCATGGCCAGGAAGATCGGCATCTCCAGGGCGAAGTAGCCGTAGAGGACGAGGATGGTCTGCCCGGTGGCGGCGGCGATCGTGGGGATCAGGTTCCACGTGCCGTGCAGCATCATGGCGACGAGGAGACCGGCGACCGGCGCCAGCCAGCGCACGACCGGGCTCGCCGTACGCGCGGCGATGCCGATCCCGACGCCGGTCATCGAGGTGAACAGCGGATGGGCGAACGCCGAGAAGAGCACCCGGACCAGGAAGGTCGCGAAGAGCATCTGCAGCCCGGTGTTGACGCCGTACTCCTCGCTGCCCGCGGCGTACGCGTGGCCGCCGAGGTAGAGGATGTTCTCCGTCATCGCGAAGCCGGTCGCAGACAGTCCGCAGTAGACGATGCCGTCGGTGATCCCGGAGATCTCCTTACGGCGCAGCAAGAGCAGCAGCAACGGGGCGGCCGCCTTGCTCAGCTCCTCGATGAACGGCGCGACGACCACCGCCACGATGCCGTCGGAGATCCCGTTCTGCTCGAAGATCTTGGAGCTCCAGGTGTTCACGATCAACGCGATGCCGGTCGCGATCACCGCGCCCCACGCGAAGCAGACCACCAGCGCCCAGGTCGGCTCCGGCTCGTAGCGGTCGAGCCAGAGGAAGCAGAAGACCAGGATCGGCACCGGCACGATGGCCGCCGCCAACCCGACCAGCAGGGCCTGGACGCCCATGTTGAAGCCGAGGAAGACGAGCATCGCGATCGAGGCGGCCGCGAAGAAGACGATGACGCCGCCGAGGGTCACCGGTCGCTTCCAGCGTTGCCACCCGCTCGGGCGCAGCGGCGCGGGCGGCAGACCACCCGGTGCGGGCCATCCCACGGGCTGGGCCGGGGCGGGTGTCGGTTCGCTGTGGGGTATCCCACTCGGCGGGAACTCGGACATGCAACGCAGCTTACCCACGCTAGGGTGTGGATCAGGTCACGAGTGACGGTGTACAGCCCCGGCTAGCCGTCCGGCAACCCTCCTATCTGCGGTGGGGTGCCCCGGGTGATGACCGGGCCTCGCTCGATGAGCGCGCGAGGCAAGCGCGGACCCCGTTCCCTGGTCGAGCACCCGGGGTCCCTGGACCCCCGGGAGGGCACTGCCATGACCGCTGTACTCGAGGCTCCCTGTCAGGTCACCGACCTCGTCCCCGTCGCCGAGCCCGCTGTTCTCGGCGTACCAGGTCAGATCAATCTGGACTATGCCGCGACCGCGCCGTGCGCGCGGGCGGCGAGCGACGCGGTGAACGAGATTCTGCCCTGGTACGCGAGTGTGCACCGGGGCGCGGGAGCCTTGTCCCAGCGCTGCACCCTGGCCTATGAGCGCGCTCGCCAGACGGTGGGTGACTTCGTCGGGGCGCGCGCGGACGACTACGTCATCTTCACTCGCAACACGACGGACGCGCTGAACCTGCTCGCGCACGTCATTCCGGCCGAGACCCTCGTCGTGACCTTCGCCGGCGAGCACCACGCGAACCTGCTGCCCTGGAAGGAGTGCGTACGCCTGCCGGTGCCGGCGTCGCCCGGCGAGGCGGTCCGGTCGCTGGACTCGGCCCTCCGCGAGCTGCGGCGTGGCACGGTCCTGGGCGAGCCGACGACGCCGCTGCTCGTCAGCGTCACCGCCGCGACGAACGTGACCGGGGAGTTGTGGCCGATCCGGGAGCTGTCCCTGGTCGCGCGGCGGCACGGCGCTCGCGTGGCGGTCGACGCCGCCCAGCTCGCCCCGCACCACCCGGTCGACCTCGCCACCCTCGGCGCGGATTATCTGGCCCTGTCCGGCCACAAGCTGTACGCGCCGTTCGGGGCGGGCGTCCTGGTCGGCAGGTCGGACTGGCTGGACGCGGCGACGCCGTACCTCGCGGGCGGGGGTGCGAGCGCCAAGGTCGGCGACGCCACCCACGACGTCCACTGGGCGACCGGCCCGGCCCGGCACGAGGCGGGTACGCCGAACCTGCTCGGCGCGGTCGCGCTCGCGGCCGTGTGCGACGCACTCGAAGCCGCCGACCGGGTGGCGCTGGCCGACCGCGAGCAGGCCCTGCTGCGGCGACTGCGTACCGGGCTGGCCGCCCTCGACGGGGTCGCCGAGCTGCGTGTCTTCGCCGAGGACGCGCCCCGCGTCGGGATCGTCTCGTTCGCCGTCGCCGGCCGGGAGTCCGCCGAGATCGCCGCCGGGCTGGCCCGCCGGGACATCGGCGTACGCGATGGGCTGTTCTGCGCGCATCCGCTGGCCCGCCGTCTGCTCGGCGAGGCCGCCCAGCGCGCCGGTTGGGCGTACGCCCCGGCGACCGCGCTGCGTGCGTCGATCGGCCTCGGCACCACCGAGGCGGACGTGGACGCGTTCCTGACCGCGCTCGCAGCCGTCGTCGCCACCGCCCCGCCCGCCATCCCCACCCCACCCTCCGCCTGCGCTGCCTGACCTTCTTCGTTGATCATGGGGTTAACCGTGGTCTCGACGGTGTGTCGGGGCCGCCAACCCCATGATCAATGCGATTCCGGCCTGCCGAAGGGCTGGTCACAGGTAGCGTTCGGACGTGGAGGTCGCGTTCAAGGCCACCCTGCAGCGCCGAATCCAGCGCGCGCGGGGCAGCCTCGGCATCGCTGTGCAGGCCGCCGTCGCGGCCGGCTTCGCCTGGTTCATCGCGTACAACCTGATGCACCATCCGCAGCCGTACTTCGCGCCGATCTCCGCCGTGGCGACGCTCGCGGTCTCGATCGGGCAGCGGATGCGCCGGGCGGTCGAGATCGTCCTCGGCAACGCCTTCGGCATCCTCCTCGGTGAGGCGCTGATCCTCGTGATCGGCCGAGGCGCCTGGCAGATATCGCTGGTCGTCGTGCTCGCGATCCTGGTCGCGATCTTCGCCGGAGGTGGGCCGTCGCTCGTGATGCAGTCCGCCGCCGGCGCCGTCCTGGTCGTCGCGGTCATCCCGACCAACGACGAGTACCTGTTCAGCCGCTTCGTCGACGCGATCGTGGGCGGCAGCGTGGGCCTGGCGGTGATGGCCCTGGTCCTGCCCCAGAACCCGCTGACCGTGGTCTCCCGGGCCGCCGGGCCGCTGCTCGACGACCTGGCCGACGGCGTACGCCTGACCGCGGAGGCGCTGGAACACCGGGACCGGAGCAAGGCCGAGGAGGCGCTGACCGATCTCCGCGAGGCGGAGAAGCACCTCACCGCGTTCGAGGAGGCGCTCACGGCGGCCAGCGAGATCGCCACCCTCTCCCCGATCCGCTGGGGCAAACGCGGCGCGCTGGCCCAGTACGTCGACGGGCAGGACCACATCGCGCGCTGCCTGCGGAACTCCCGGGTCCTGATCCGCCGAAGCGTCTCGGTCATCCGCGACGAAGAACCAGTCCCGACCGCCCTCGTCTCCTCGCTCCGCTCACTCGCCGACACCATCCGCTGGGTGCACCGCGAGTACGCCGAAGAGCTGCCGCCCGACGCCAGCCGGGAAGCCGCCGTCCGATCGGTACGCAACGCGTCGGACGCGTACCTGAGCGGGTTGGGGTTCTCCGGGAGCGTCATCGTGGCCCAGGTGCGGTCGATGGCGACCGACCTCCTCCGCGCGGGCGGGATGGAGTCGCGGGAAGCCGAACGAGACGTACGCCGAGCGGTCGGCAAGGCGAGTTCGAAGCCACCCCCACCCGCCCCGAAACACTTCACCCAACTGACCTGACCTCCTCCGCCCGCTCCTGCGGCGCCACCCGACTTCCGCCGGATGCGAGGCGTTGATCATGGAGTTTCCGGCTGTGACACACCGGCGACACCACAGTTAACTCCATGATCAACGGGAAGGGGTGGGTGGGACGTGGGCGATGCCGGCACCGACGGTATAGGCGGAGCGGGCGCAGGCGGAGGAGTCCGAGGAGGTGGGGGTGGTGGCGGGGCGGGCTGAGGTGGTGAGGCGTTGGCGGGTGGCGGTGAGGTCGCCGATCAGCGCGGGCTCCTTCGACCACAGCAGGGCGATCACGCCCGCGACGTGCGGGGTGGCCATCGAGGTGCCGTCCGCCTTCTCGTAGGTGCCGCCTGGCATCGCCGAGAGCACCTGTTCGCCGGGCGCGGCGATGTCGGGCTTGCCCGGCGTGTCGGACGAACCCCGGCTGGAGAAGTCGGTGACGGCACCGTTGCTGTTCACCGCGGCGACGGTGATCGCTGAGGCGTACGTGGCGGGCGGGTCGGTGATGCTGCCGCAGCGCGGTCCACTGTTGCCGGCCGCGACGACGACCGCGATTCCAGCGGCGGCCAGCGCGTCGATCGCGGGCCGCAGCGAGGCCGGGTCGCAGCCCTCGACTTCGGGGCAGCCCCACGAGTTGGTGAGGATGTTCGGGGCCCGGTCCGGGTGCCCGTCGGTGAACGGGTTCCCACCGGTGGGGAACGGCGCCAGCATGAACTGGAGGCAATCCAGGTAGTAGGACGGGCTGCCCATGTTCCGGGCGAGGTTGACGCAGCCGATCCACTGCGCGCCAGGTGCGACGCCCACGCCTTCGTGGCCGACCGCGGTCGCGAGCGTGTGCGTACCGTGGCCGTTGTGGTCGGTCGGCTGGGTCGTCCCGTTCCACGGGTCGTACCAGGAGTCGGGGCCGCCGCGGAAGTTCGCGGCCAGCGCGGGATGCGTACCGTCCGCGCCGGAGTCCGAGGAGCCGACGACGATGCCGGAGCCGGTGACCCCCTGCGCCCACGCGGTCGGCGCGCCGACCATGTCGATGTTCCAGTGGTCCGTGCCGGGCGAGGTCAACGGCCCGTGGTGGGTCTCGATCTCCGACGGCAACGGGCGCAGCACCGGATCGAGTAGTACGCGATCCACGTCGTCGCGCGCGGACAGCCACTGGCGTACGAGCGGGCCGCCGTCCACCTGGATGCCGTTGACCAGGTAGTACGGCTGGTAAGACAGGTGCCAGCGGTCGAGCTGCTTACGCAGGTCGGCCTGCGTACGGTCGGCCTGCTGCACCAGCCGCTGGTAGACGGCGGCCACCCGGGCGTCCCGCCCGCTGCCGGGCCCGGTCGTCGTCGGGAGCCCGGCCAGCGACGCCTGCTCCTTCATCACCACGAACAGCCGCTCACCGTGCAGACCCGGTTGACCGCTCACGGCGTACAAGCTGATCGATGCGAGGACGACCAGCGCGGCGAGTGACCAGGCGACGGCCTTGTGCGGGTTTTTGCGGACCGCGAGGCCGTAGACCAGCGCGAGCACCAGCCCCACCGCGAGGGAGACGCCGGTCGCGACGAGGGTCCAGAAGGGAATGTCGCGGCCGAGCAGGAAGAGGCTGATCTCGTCGGGGTCGACGAAGGCGAGCGGGCCGAGCGCGGCGATGCCGACGAGCCAGCCCGTGGTACGCGAAGAGGCGAGCGCGGCGGCGGCGAAGCCGAGCGGCGGCAGCACGAACATGGCCGCGAGCTGCGCGCCGGACGCACCCAGACCGGCCGCGAGCAGCGCGAACGCGACGCCGGCCACCAGTCCGCCGACGACCACCCGCCGAGCCCGGCCGCCGCTTTCCAGCTGGATCACGGTTTGCGGTCGAATCTTGGGGAAAGATTCGACCGGGAACCCTGATCCAGCGCCAACGGGGGATCCGGCGCTAGCGCCGAACGCCGTCCAGAAGCGGCCGTCCAAGGTGGACGAGGCGAGCCAGCCCGCGGACGCGGCCGCGAGCACCGCGAGAAGGGTCTCCAAGGCGCCGCCGAGGGAGCCCAGGACCAGCCACGGCATCAGCGCGACGAGTCCGGCGACGACGGCGAGCCCGACGCTGCTGGCGGTGCGGGGCCGGCGACGCAGGAAGAAGGCCGCGACCCCCAGCGCGACCGCCAGCACGAACAAGTACGCCTCGTTCTGCGGATCGGGCACCACCCGCAGGATTCCGCCGAGCACGGCGACTCCGGTCGCGATCAGCCAGGCGCGGCCGGTCTCGCGGACTGCGGGCGACCGAGGAATCAGAGCGAGCAGTAGCGACGGCACCCCGGCGAGGAGGCCGAGCACGAGGGCCACGACGACCCAGATCCACCACGGCTGCGGCACGTCGAGCTGGAGGAAGACCTGATCGGCCAACCAGCCCGCGGCCTGCCAGAACAGGGCGAGCGCGACGAGACCGACGCCCACGAATGCGGCCGCGACGATCGCACCGGTGCTCGACGTCGTCGCCGGAGCGGGCGGGGCCGGCGGGCCAGGTGGCGTATGCCACTGCGCGGAAGGCGGCTGATCGGCCATGATCGCACAGTATCGTGCAGGTGTGCGCGACCGTCAGGTCTCCCGGAACACCGCCGGCACCCTGTCGCCCGCACGCCGCGTCACCGATCTGCGCCGGCTCGCCGAGGAAGAGTTCGACGTGCTGGTCATCGGGGGCGGCGTGACCGGCGCAGGGGCCGCGCTCGATGCCGCCTCCCGTGGCTTGTCCGTCGCCTTGATCGAGGCGAACGACTTGGCCAGCGGCACGTCGTCACGGTCGAGCAAGCTCGTCCACGGCGGGCTGCGCTATCTGGAGCAACTGGAGTTCCACCTCGTCCATGAGGCGTTGCGGGAACGCGGGCTGCTCGCCACCCGGCTCGCGCCGCATCTCGTCCGGCCGGTGCCGTTCTTGGTCCCCCTCCCGGGTGACGCAGCGTGGAAGCGCGCCTGGAATCGGGTCTACTACGGCGCCGGGGTCGCGCTCTACGACGCGTTCGCCGCCGGGCTTCAGGGCGCGTCCGGCCGTGGCATGCCGCTGCACCGCCACCTCACCCAGCGCGGCGCGCACCAACTCTTCCCGTCCCTGCGGCCGGAGGCCGCGGTCGGCGCCATCCGCTACTTCGACGGCCAGGTGGACGACGCGCGGCTCGTGATCTCGCTCGCGCGTACGGCCGCGAGTCTCGGCGCGGCGGTGGTCACCCGGGTGCGGGCGACCGGTCTCACGCGCCAGGCTCGGGAGATCACCGGGGTACGCGCGACGGACGAGACCGGCCGGGAGTTCGCCATCCGGGCCCGGACCGTCGTCGCCGCGACCGGCGTCTGGAGCGACGACATCACCGCGCTGCTCCCCGACGCCCGGCCTGGGCTGCGCGTACGCGCTTCGAAGGGCATCCACCTGGTGGTGCCGCGGTCGGCCATCACCGGCGACGTCGGGCTGATTCTGCGTACGGCGTCGAGCGTGCTGTTCGTGATCCCGTGGGGCGGGCACTGGCTCATCGGCACCACCGACACGGACTGGATGCTCGACCGGGAACATCCGGCGGCCAGCGCGCGCGACATCGACTACCTGCTCAGCGAGGTGAACAAGGTCCTCGACCGGCCGATCGGCCGGGACGACATCGAAGGCGTGTACGCCGGACTCCGCCCCCTGCTGTCCGGCGAGGAGGACTCCACCTCGGCGCTCAGCCGGGAGCACGCCGTCGTCGAACCGATGCTCGGGCTGTTCCTGGTGGCCGGGGGCAAGCTCACGACGTATCGGGTCATGGCCTCCGACGTCGTGGACCACGTCGTCCGCCGGCTCCGGTCGCTCGATCCGGCGAGCTGGGCGGAGGGCCGGAAGCGGCCCGGGCGAGGCGGTCTGGAATCGGCGACCGACGACCTGCCCCTCCTCGGGGCGGACGGCTATCAGGCGATGTGGCGTCGGCGGGCCGAACTCGCCCGGCGGGCGAAGTCGCGGCTCACCGTCGGCGCGGTCGAACACCTGCTGGAACGCTACGGGACGCTGACCGTCGACCTGCTCCACTTGATCGACTCCGCCGTCGATCTGGGCGATCCGTTGGAGGGCGCGCCCGAATACCTCGCCGTCGAAGTGGCGTACGCGGCCGGTGCCGAAGGCGCGCTGCACCTCGACGACGTGCTGACTCGGCGTACGCGGATCAGCATCGAGACCGAGCATCGCGGGGTCGAGA
Source organism: Hamadaea sp. NPDC051192 (assembly GCF_040682475.1). Taxonomy (NCBI): domain Bacteria; kingdom Bacillati; phylum Actinomycetota; class Actinomycetes; order Micromonosporales; family Micromonosporaceae; genus Hamadaea; species Hamadaea sp. NPDC051192. The sequence continues at coordinate 6,705 of NZ_JBFBAZ010000043.1, read as the reverse complement.
CGGCACCGCACGCGGCCCGGATCATGGCCGGCGTCCTGGGCTGGGACGAGGCCACCACGCGCGCCGAGGTCGAGGCGTACGAGCGCCGGGTGGACGCCGAACGGCGGTCGCAGACGATGCCCGACGACGCCTCGGCGGACGCCGCCCGCACCCGCTCCTGATCCCTGCCCGCCCTTCTAGGCTGGATCAGGGTTCTCGGTCGAATCTTGGTCCAAGATTCGACCCGGAACCCTGATCCAGCGCGGCGGAAGCAGGGTTAGAAGATCTTGCCCGGGTTGAGGATGCCGCGCGGGTCCAGGGCATTCTTGATCGCCTGCTGGACCCGCATGCTGACCGGCCCGGCCTCGGTCGCCAGCCAGCCACGCTTGAGTAGGCCGACCCCGTGTTCACCGGTGCACGTGCCACCCAACGTCAGGCCCAGCTCCATGATCTCGTCGAAGACGACGTGGCCGCGCTGGACGCTGGCCGGATCGGCCCGGTCCACCACGATGTTCGGGTGCAGGTTGCCGTCGCCGGCGTGGCCGACCACCCCGACGGTGATCTCGTGGCGGGCAGCGATCTCGGCGATGCCGTCGAGCAGCTCGGCTAGCCGGGACCGGGGCACCGCGATGTCGTCCAGGATCAGCCCGCCGCGGTCGTGCATCCCGGCCGCGAGGTGCTCCATCGCCGGGTGCGCCGCCCGCCGAGCCTGCAACAGGGCGGCGGCTTCCTCGTCGTCGGTGGCCCGGTAGACCTCGGTCGCCCCCGCCGCCAGCGCCAGTTCGGCGATCCGGTCGAGGTCGGCGGCCGCGCGTCCGCCGGTGTCGGCTGCCGCCAGCAGGATCGCCGCGGCCTCCTGGTCCAGCCCCATCGGCCGGTACGCCTCGATGGCGCGCAGATGAACGTTGTCCAGCAGCTCCAGCAGGCTCGGGGCGGCACCGCTCGCCATGATCTCGTTGACCGCCTTGCCGGCGGTGGCGGTGGTGGGGAAGACGGCGACCAGGCTCAGCGACTGCTCCGGCGCGGGGCGCAGAGCCACCGTCACCTCGGTCACGATCCCGAGCGTGCCCTCCGACCCGACGAACAGGCTGGTCAGGTCATAGCCCGCGACACCCTTCGGCGTACGCCGGCCGGTGCGCAGCACCTCCCCGTCGGCGAGGACGACCTCCAGGCCGATGACGTATCCCGTGGTGACGCCGTATTTCACGCAGCACATGCCGCCCGCGTTGGTGGCGACGTTGCCACCGATCGTCGACGACTCGAACGAACCCGGGTCCGGCGGGTAGTGCAGGCCCTTCTCGCGTACGGCCCGGCCGAGGACGGCGTTGACCACACCAGGCTGCACGACGGCGATTCGGTTGACCGGGTCGATCTCCAGGATCTGGTCCATCAGCGTCAGGCTCACCACGACGCAGCCGTCCACGGCGTTCGCGCCGCCGGCCAGCCCGGTCCGGGCGCCCTGCGGCACCACCGGCACCCCGTGCTCGGCCGCGGCCTTGACGACGGCCACGACTTCGTCGGTGCTCCGCGGCCGCACCACCACGGCAGGCAGGCCGTCCGCTACGAGGTCGGCCTCGTCCCGCCGGTACATCTCCACCAGGTCCCGATCGGTGATCACCCGATCGGCGGGCAAGAGCGCCCGCAACTGATCCACAACACCCACACCCGGAATGTAGACCGCCGAGCGCCATTCACACACCTGGGGAAAACAGGGCTCCCGCCAGGGAGCGCTGGCGCGAGCCGCCAGGAGTGCAGTCAGGTTGACCGAGTACGCTCAGCGATCATGGAGCGCTTCCACATCGACCACCTTCCCGGCACCGTCGACCTGCTCACGCGCAGCTTCCTCCCGGAGGACGCGGCCGAAGCGCGCGAGATCGTGGAACTGCTCCGGCCGACCGACGAACGGCGTACCACTGGCTTCGTGGCGACCGACGGGGCGCGCGTGATCGGCGTGGCCTTCGCCGCGGTGAGCCACGCGGACCCCACGGTCGGGCACCTGGACCTGCTGGCGGTCGATCCCGGGCACCGGCGGCGCGGCCTGGGCAGCGAGCTGATCGCGCAGGCCGAGCAGGGGCTGCGCGAGCTGGGCTGCGAGGTCGTCCGCGTGGCCGGCAACCCGCCGGACTACGCGTTCCCGGGCGTGGACGTGCGCTACACCCCGGCGATCTGCACGCTCACCAAGGCCGGGTACGCCCATGAGCGCACCGCCTGGAACATGACCGCCGAGCTGCGACCGGGGTCGAAGGCGCTGGCCGACACCTCGGCCGCCGAGGCGCGGCTCGCCGAGCAGGGCGTCGAGGTACGCGTGGCCGAGGCGAACGACGTCGCCCGGCTGCGGCCGATCATCGCCGCCGAGTGGGGCGGGCACTGGGCCGCCGAGATCACCTCCGCGCAGGCGGTGCACATCGCCGTGCAAGACGGCGAGCCGATCGCGTTCGCTGCCTGGGGTTGTACGCGACCAGGCTGGTTCGGCCCGATGGGCACCCGGCCGGCCGCCAAGGGGCTGGGGATCGGTTCGGTGCTGCTCCGGCGTTGCCTGGCCGACCAGGCGAAGGCGGGCGTGACTCGGGCGCAGATCGGCTGGGTCGGACCGGTGCCGTTCTACGCCCAGGCAGCGGATGCGTACATCGAGCGAGTCTTCTTCCTGTACAGCAAAGACCTGTAACCCCAATTTTCACGAAACGGACATCCGTCGCTTTTGGGTCGGGCAGGATGGCCTCATGCAGCCCTCTGCCACCAGTACGCACGCCCACCACACCGGTGCGGTCCTGCTCGTCGCCTCGGCGGCGGCGCTCGGCGGATTCCTGTTCGGCTACGACACAGCCGTCATCAACGGCGCGGTCGACGCCATCAAGGAAGACTTCCACCTGAACTCGGCGGTACTGGGCTTCGTGGTCTCCTCGGCCCTGCTGGGCTCGGCGGTGGGCGCCTGGTACGCCGGTCCCCTCGCCGACCGCTACGGCCGGCTCAAGGTGATGGTGATCGCCGCGATCGTCTTCTTCATCGGCTCCGTCGGCTCGGCGCTGGCGGTCGGCCCGATCGACCTGACGGCGTGGCGCATCCTGGGTGGCCTCGCGGTGGGCGCGGCGAGCGTCATCGCCCCGGCGTACATCGCCGAGATCAGCCCGCCCGACATCCGGGGGCGGCTGGGCTCGCTGCAGCAGCTGGCCATCGTCACGGGCATCTTCGCCTCCCAGCTCGTGAACTACGCCATCGCCAAGAGCGCGGGCGGCGCCGGCAACCCGATCGGCTGGGGCGGTGACGCCTGGCGCTGGATGTTCGCCGCCGAGTGCATCCCGGCGATCGTGTACCTGATCTTCGCGCTTCAGATTCCGGAGTCCCCGCGATATCTCGTCCGCCGGGGCCGGCTCGACGAGGCCAAGACCGTCCTCGACCGCATCGTCGGCGGCAACACCGCCCAGCAGATCCGCGACATCCAGGCCAGCCTGCGCGGCATCCAGGACAAGGTTCAGCTGCGCGACCTGAGGGGACCACGGTTCGGGCTGCTCCCGATCGTCTGGGTCGGCATCCTGCTGTCGGTGTTCCAGCAGTTCGTCGGCATCAACGTGATCTTCTACTACTCGACCACGCTGTGGCAGGCCGTCGGGTTCAACGAGAGCGACTCGTTCGTCATCTCGGTGATCACCAGCGTCACGAACGTCGTCACCACACTGGTCGCGATCGCACTGGTGGACAAGATCGGGCGCAAGCCGCTACTGCTCATCGGCGCGGCCGGCATGATGATCACCCTCGGTACGCTCGCCTGGGCCTTCAGTACGGCGACCGGCAGCGGCGACAGCCTCACGCTGAGCCCGACGGTCGGCAAGATCGCCCTGGTCGCGGCCAACCTCTACGTCGTGTCCTTCGGCATGAGCTGGGGACCCGTGGTCTGGGTCCTGCTCGGCGAGATGTTCAGCAACAAGATCCGTGTCACCGCGCTCGCGGTCGCCGCCGCCGCCCAGTGGATCGCCAACTGGCTGGTCTCCTCGACCTTCCCGGCGCTGTCCGACATCGGCCTCGGCTTCGCGTACCTGGTCTACACGATCTTCGCGACGCTCGCCTTCATCTTCGTCCTTCGAACCGTCCGGGAGACGAAGGGCCGCGCCCTGGAGTCGATGTAGCTCAGCTGGCGTCGCGTCCGGGCTGGGTACTTCGGCCGCTGGATCAGGGATCTGGGTCGAATCTTGGACCAAGATTCGACCGGGAACCCTGATCCAGCCCGCAAGGAGCGGGCCAGCCCGCAAGGAGCGGCGCAAGGAGCGGGCCAGGAGCGGCGCAAGGGGCGGCGCAAGGAGCGGCGCGGAGTCGGCTAGCTGAGGAGGGCGCGCCAGCGCCCGACGGCGTCCGGGCACACCGGCGAGGTCCACGAGCCGTCCTCCCGAGCGGTACTGCCGACGTGGAACGCCCGGATCCCCGCGTCCAGCAACGCCGGAACCACGTCCTCGGTGAGCCCGCCACCAGCGAGCACCCGGCTGGGGTCGCGCTTGACGAGGTTCACCCAGCCTTCGCGTACGCCCACCGGCGAACCAGCGGTCAGCACGGCGTCGACGCCCGGCAGGTCGAGCACGTCGGCCCAGGCGCGGTCGGTGTTCCGGGCGTGGTCGATGGCGCGGTGGAACGTCCACGGCCGCCCGTGCAGCCGCTCCGCGATCCGTTCGCAGGTCGCGACGTCGATCTCGCCGGAGTCGTCGAGGAACCCGAAGACCAGTCCGGCCACCCCCGTCGCGAGCAATTCGTCCGCGAGCCCCACCAGGTCCGGCCCGGCCGCGAAGTCCGCTGTCGTGCGCAGCATCGCGCGTACCGGCAGGTCGGTGGCGGCGACGACCGCAGCCGCGACCGAGGGCGTGGGACTGAGGCCGTCGGCCGACATCTGCGCGACGAGCTCGAGCCGGTCGGCTCCGCCCGCCTGCGCGGCCTCGGCGTCGGCCGGGCTGAGCGCGATGACCTCGAGCAGGGGTGTCACGTCTGGGATCATGGCAAACCGCGCGCACGGGATGGTGAACGGGGTTGGAACTATGCTCGCGATGTGGACCTGACCGGACACTTCCGCTCAAGCGTGATCGCCGCTGGCGGCCGCCCGGACGACGCCGTCGCCGCCGAGTTGCTGACCCGTTGGTCGGAACCGCACCGGCACTATCACACCATCGACCACCTGCGGTTCATGCTCACGGTCATCGACGAGCACGCGGGTTCCGCGGACGATCCCGACCTCGTCCGGCTGGCGGCTTGGGGGCACGACGCGATCTACGACCCGCGATCCGCGGGCAACGAGGAAGCCAGCGCGATCTTGTCCGCGGAGGTCCTGGGCCGCTGCGAGCTGCCCGGTCCCGCCGTCGCCGAGGTCGCCCGACTGGTACGCCTGACGGCCGGTCACACGGTGGAACCCGGCGACCGCAACGGCGCTCTGCTGGCGGACGCGGACCTGGCCGTCCTGGCCCGGGACTGGCCGTCCTATCTGGAGTACGCCGCCGCAGTGCGAGCCGAGTACGCCCACGTTCCCGACGACGCGTTCCGCAGTGGACGAGCCGCCGTGTTGCGGAGTCTGCTGGACCTGCCGGCGCTCTTCCGCGTCCCGGCGTTGGCCGAATCGTGGGAGGAGAAGGCGCGGGCCAACCTCACCCGCGAACTGGCTTCCCTGACCACTTGAGCACTGGAGTCAGCGGTGACAGCGCGCAGAGTCAGCGGCGATTGAGGTGCTTCGGCCGACGGAGTCCGGAAGCGCGTAGGCGGGCCGCGATCTCGCGCGACTCCACGAGGGAAGCGCCGAGCCAGACCGCCCAGGGCACCCGGGCCGCCGGGATGTCGTAGTGGTCCCGGTCGAAGCCGCGCGGTGGCGCGCCGATCATCTCGGCGAAGGCGTGCAGTTCGGCGTACGAGACGTCGCTGACCAGATGCGCCCACAACCGCCCATGGGCGGGCCACCGGGCCCGGTCGACGTAGATCACGCCACCATTGTCCCCCGCGAGGCCGCGCAGCTGGCCCGCCGTTAGGCGCGGATCATGGTTGCGCATGCCTCACCGCGCCGGTTTGGCATGCGTAACCGTGATCCGCACGGAAAGGGGCGGCCGGGAAAACCCGGCCGCCCCGAAGAGCTGCTTCTAAGCGCAAGCGCTTAGCTGCGCTTCTGCTTCTGATCGCAAGCGATCAGAAGTCCATGTCACCGCCGCCCGGAGCGGCCGGCGCGGCGGCCTTCTCCGGCTTGTCGGCCACGACGGCCTCGGTGGTGAGGAAGAGGGCCGCGATCGACGCCGCGTTCTGCAGCGCGGACCGGGTGACCTTCGCCGGGTCGATGATGCCGGCCTTCAGCATGTCGACGTACTCGCCGGTGGCGGCGTTCAGGCCGTGACCCGTCTCCAGGTTGCGGACCTTCTCCGACACGACGCCGCCCTCGAGGCCGGCGTTGACGGCGATCTGCCGCAGCGGCGCGTCGAGCGCCACCTTGACGATGTTGGCGCCGGTCGCCTCGTCGCCCGCCAGGTCGAGCTTGTCGAACGCGCTCTTGCCGGCCTGCACGAGGGCGACGCCACCGCCGGCGACGATGCCCTCCTCGACGGCCGCCTTCGCGTTGCGAACGGCGTCCTCGATGCGGTGCTTGCGCTCCTTCAGTTCGACCTCGGTGGCCGCGCCGACCTTGATGACGGCCACGCCGCCGGCCAGCTTCGCCAGACGCTCCTGGAGCTACTCGCGGACGTAGTCGGAGTCCGACTACTCGATCTCGGCGCGGAT